>DAIUFO010000092.1:0-11715 GCA_036844545.1 Chloroflexota bacterium | reverse complement strand
GGAGAGGGGGTTGTGGTTGTGGTTGTGGTTCCAGCCCTTCGACGGCGAGCCGCAGCAGCTCGTCGAAATCGGTGTCGATGGGCGGCGTCTCGGCGGGGGCTTCCTTGCCTCGGCGGCGCCACGTCGCAGGCGCAAGCAGCTCGCCGCGGCGCAGCAGGTTGCGACGGCGGAAGTCGACGGGGTCCATGTTCAGGCTGCGCGCGGCGCTGTCCACGAGGCACTCCAGGCCGTAGGTGGTTTGGCTGCGGCCTGTGCTGCGGAACGTAGCGGCCGGCACCTTGTTGGTGTACGCGGCCCGCGCCGTCACGCGCAGGTGCGGCACGCGGTAGGCGCCCATCGCCGAGGTGACGGCGTTGCGGATGACGATCTCGGCGCCCGTGAAGTAGGCCCCGGTGTCAAGCTCCAGGTCCACGTCCAGGGCCGTGATCCCGCCGCTGGCGGACACGCCGAGCCGCGCCTTGTAGAGGCAGCCGTGCCGGGCCGTGCTCCGGAAGCTCTCGTGCTCGGTGGCGACCAGCTTGATAGGACGTCCCAGCCGCTGCGAGAGCACAGCCGCAACCTGGACTTCGGCCGAGAACATGTCCTTGGCGCCAAAGCTTCCGCCGATGTAGGGCGTGTGGATACGGATCAGCGACTGCGGCAGGCCGAACATCCGGGCCAGGTCTTCGAGCTGGTTCCACGGGCGGTTGCCGGGCACCCAGCATTCCAGCAGGCCGTCAACCCAACGCACCGCGAAGCTGGTGGTCGGCTCCATGGGATGGTGGTACACCGGCGCGGAGTAACAGCTATCCTCGATCACCCGATCCGCCAGGCGCATGCCCTCGGCCAGATCGCCCCAGGCCAAGTCGTCGGCGATGCACAGGTTGGACTGGAGCTCGTCGTGTACGAGCACCGCATCGGGGGCCATAGCGTCCTTGAACGAGAACACGGACGGCAGAAGCTCGTACTCGACGTCGACGAGCTCGGCCGCGGCTCGGGCCGTGCGCAGGTCCTCGGCGGCAACCATGCCCAGCAGGGCGCCATCGAAGCGCGCCTTGTCGAGAGCCAGGAACTCCTGCTGGATGGCGCCCGCTTCCAGGTGGACGCCCCAGTCGTGGGGCTGGAGGCTGTGGATCGCGCCGGCATAGCCGCCGAGCCGCTCGGCTCGAGACGTGTCGATGGACTTGATCCGGGCGTGCGAGTAGGGGCTGCGGACCGTCGCGGCATAGAGCGTGCCAGGCAGCTCCGGAAGGTCCTCCAGGTACTTGGCGCGGCCCGTGACCTTGGCCAGGGCGTCGACGCGCGGAGGGATGTGGTCCGGCACGCGTACCATTATCGGCGCATGGAAACCATCTCACGCATCGTCGATCAGCTGGCGGACCTCGGCATCAAGCTGGTGGCCAGCCTGCCGGACGATTGGGTGGCGCCGCTCATCTCCGCCATCGATCGCGACCAGCGGTTCACGCACGTGCCGGTGAATCGCGAGGAGTCGGCCATCGGGCTGTGCTCCGGCGCGTTCTTCAGCGGGACCGGCGCTCTGGCCCTGATGGGCGCATCCGGCCTCATGACCTGCATCTACGCCATCACCAAGATCAACTACAGCTACGAGGTGCCGCTGCTGCTGTTCACCACCCTCCGTGGCGCCATCGGCGACCCGCGCCACCACCACGTGTCCAACGGCCTGTACCTGCTGCCGATGATGGCCGCCATCAGCCTGCCCTACGCCATCGTCGACAGCTCCGATAAGCTGCCGGTCATCGCCCAGGCCTACGAGCACACCCGCACCATGAACCGGCCCGTGGTCGTGGCGTTCAGCCGCGCCGTCCTGAAAGGAGAGGCGTGATGAAGCTGCGGGAGTGCCTCGATTACGCCAACCGTCTGCGCCGGGACGAGCTGGTGATTACGTCAGCCGGGACCATGTCGGCCACGTGGTGGGACCTGACCCACGACAGCGAGGCCACCTTCTACCTGGAAGCTTCGATGAGCCTGGTGTCGATGTTCGGCGCCGGGATCGCCATGGGCCTGCCGAATCGAGACGTATGGGCCTTCAACGGCGATGGCGCCTTCTGCATGAATCCCGGCTGCCTGATGGTCGAGCGGCAGATGAACCTCCCGAACCTGACGCATTTCCTGATCTCCAACCGCTGCTACGGCGCCACGCACGCCGCCGCGCTGCCGAATGCCGCCCACAACGACTACGCCACCGTCGCCCGAGGCTTCGGCATCGAGCATGTGTTCTGCTTCGACTCGCTCGACCAGCTCGAGCCTGGCTTCCGCGAGGCGGTTGGCATCCGCGCGCCCAAGCTCGTAGTCCTGGAAGTCGATCCGCCCGACCACACGCTGGCCGTCACGCCGCTGGAAGGCCCCGAGATCAAGTACCGCTTCGGCCGCTACATCGAGCGAACCGCCGGCATCCGCATCTTCGAGCACGGCGTCTAGCCCTGACGTTTCCGCTGGCGCGTCTTGGGGAGCTCGTTAAGGACATCCCGCACCGTCACCGGGTGCCTGCGTGTTTGATGCCATCCGCCAGCATGTTTACGGGCCATGATGTCAGCATGAACCCGCATCCGAGGCATGACGAGATCGACGAAGCGGCGCGCTTCGATCGCCTGGCCCGGTGGTACGACTTCTGCATCAAGCCAGCGGAATGGCTGATAAGCCGCCATCGCCGCGAACTCCTGGCCAAAGCGCACGGCGAGGTGCTGGAGATTGGGGTCGGAACAGGTAAAACGCTGCACCTGTACCCGCCCCACTGCAGGCTGACAGGGATCGATCCGAGCCAGAAGATGATCGAGCGAGCCAGGCAGAAAGCGGCGAAGCTCGGCCTCGACGTAACCCTTCGAGAGATGGCCGCCGAGGCGCTCGATTTCCCGGCGTCCACCTTCGATACGTGCGCAGCCAGTCTGACTTTCTGCTCAGTGGCGGACCCGCGGCTGGCGCTGGGCGAGATCCACCGCGTCGTCCGGCCAGGAGGCCAGCTGCTCATGGTCGAGCACATCCGGCCGCGTGGGCGTCTGGGAAGCTTATCCGACCGCCTGGACCCGTGGTACTACCGCCAGTCCTGCCACATCAACAGGCGAACGCCGGAGTATGTGCGCGAGGCGGGCTTCGAGGTGGTCCTCGAGGAGCGCTGGCTGTGGGGCGTCTTCGCCGCGGTCCAGGCGTTTCGCCGCTGAGTTAGGTGAGGCCGCCCTGTTCCTTGGGCTGGTTGTAGACGTCGACGATCAGCCGCGCGTACAAGCATGCCGCCTGGTACAGCGACTCGGTCTTGAACGCCCGCCTGCAGGAGTGCGTCTCCGACCGCGGCCCGTAGGTCACAGCCGGAATTCCCACCTCGCTGAAGACATTGATGTCGCGCCACATGCTGGAGGTCGCCGGGTTGGCGGCCGGCGGCTCGCTGCCGAAGGTCGCTCCATGGGCGCGCAGCAGCGCCTCGCGCAAGCGGTCAGTCCCGCGGGCCTCATAGCCGCGGCGGTGCAGGTACAGGTCGACCTCGCTGGGCGCTAAGCCGGCGGCGGCCAGGCAGGCCATGAATTCGTCCCGAATCGCCAGCGGGTCCGCCTCGGGCGGGATAAAGGCGCCGAGGTACAGGCTGCACACCTGGGGCGTCATAACCAAGCGCGTAGGATCGCCGGCCTTGATGGCGGCGACTTGGGCTTTGGGGACGACCAGGCCGCCGGCGAGCTCGCGCGTCCAGCGCCGCTGGTACTCGGCTGCCCAAGCCTCGAGCACGCCCACGGCGGCGGCGGCGCGCACGATCATGTTGGGGCTCTCGGCCGGGCTGCCGCGCTCTGGGAGGTAGGGCGTGTAGAACGATGGCTGGTCTGAGAGCCACGTGAGGCGCCACCAGGCCATGCCGGCTTCGACGGACACGATGCTGAAACCGGTGCCCTCTGCGACCAATGCATAGTCCGCCACGCCGCCGTGCGTCACCAGGAAGCGAACGCCGGCTTCCGCCGATTCCAGCGTGTGGGGCTCGCCGGGCGCCGGCTCATGGCTGGTCTCGCCGACCACCGCCGTCAGCAGCAGGTCGCCCTTGAGGGGCACGCCCAGCGACTTCACGGCCTTGGCGGCGATGAGGAAGGCGCACATTGGTCCCTTGTCGTTGACCACGCCCTCGCCGACGAGCTCGTCGCCCTCGATCCAGGCGCGGTGGTAGACGTCGTTCGCGGCATCGAGCTGTACCCAGGTGTCGCCTGCCTGAACCGCCGTGTCGAGATGGCTGTTGAACAGCAGGCTGCAGCCGCCTCCGCTGCCGGGCAGGGTCCCGAGGATGTTCGGCCTGTCCGGGAACAGCGCGACCTTGCGGGCCTTGAAGCCCTCGCTTCGGAGCCAGTCGTAGACCGCCTCGGCGGCCTCGCCCTCGTGCGGCCCGGCACTGTCGATGTTGCACAGCCGCAGCGTCAGGTCAATCAGCTCCTGGCGATCGATGGCCGCGACAGCGCGGTCGGCCAGGTCAGTCACGAGCGGGTGGCTAAGGCTTGTAGGGCCCGAGCTCTTTCAACGCCTGGTCGATGTACTGCTTGTCGACGCCGTCGGCGTAGGTGATGGGCTTCTTCAGCGCCTTGAGAGCCTCCAGCTGCTTCTCGGTGTAGTCATAGGCGCCTTGGGCCAGTCCGCCATCTACGCCATACGCATTAGCCTTCAGCAGTTTGTCGTAGGCCGCTTTGATGTCCTCGGCCGTGGCTTCGGGCACCACCTTGGCCATGATCTGCGCCGACTCGCTCTGGTTGGTGTGCAGGTAGCGCGAGGCCTCGACGATGGACTTCACGAAGGCCGCGGTCTCCTTTTGGTGGCCCTGCATGTAGTCGGTCGTGGCCATGTTTGCCACGTACATGAAGTCGGGCAGGACATCCGCGTAGGACGCCAGGACGTTGACGCCGGGGGTGGTCTTTTGCAGCTGTGCTGTGACTAGGCTCGGCAGCCCCGACGCGGCAACCTGGCCGGCGTTGATGGCTTTGGCCCGGTTGCCGATGCCGCCGATGGGCAGGAAATCGACCTTGCTGATGTCCCACCGAGCTTCTGCAGCGCCAGCCGGGCGGATGCGTCCGACACGGAGCCGGGCGCTGAGATGCCGAAAGCTTTGCCCTGCAGCTCCTTCGGGTCCTTGAGGCCCTTGGCCGCCAGCAGCGCGTCGAGCTTGGGCGTGCCGGCCACGAGGAACTTGAGGTTGCCTCCCTGCGCCACCGCGGCCATGCCGGCTGCCACGCCAATCTCCCCAAACTGGATGTCGCCGGAAACGAGCGCCGCCGTGACCAACTGGTCGCCCTGGACGGACTGCACGTCCACGTCCAGGCCGTTTTTCTTGAAGATGCCGGCGTCCCGCGCGATGTAGGCGGTGATGAACGCCGGATCGGGCGGACTGCCGCCGGTAGCGAACTTGATCTTGGTGAGCTGGGCCGGTGCGGTCGAAGCCGCCGCCGAGGGCTTGGCCTCTGCCGGGGCGCTGGCGGCGGTGCTTGCGGCGGGCTTGGAGGCGGCGGCCGCGGGCGCGGTGCTGGCAGATGGCGCGGGAGCAGCGGGCGCTCCGCCGCCACAGCCGCCCATGAGGAGAACCCCGAGCGCGAGCCCGGGCACGAACAGGCGTTTCATCCCTGGCATTCTACCGTCGCTTGTAGAAGGGAGACCTCACATATCGCTACAGCTTTCGGATAAAGCTCACCCCGTCTCCAATGGGTACCAGCACCACCCGAACGCGAGGGTCGCTGGCCACCAGCTTGTTGAACTCCCGGATGGCTTCCACATTGTCGTCGTGGTTCGCATCGTCCAGGACGCGTCCGCTGAGGAGCGTGTTGTCGGCCAGGATTAGGCCGCCGGTCCGAAGCCGGGGCAGCAGCTCGCGGAAGTAGTCAGGGTAGCCCGGCTTATCGGCGTCGACGAAGGCGAAGTCGAACTGGCCGTCTTCGGGCAGCGAGCGCAGCGTCTCGATGCCGTGGCCGATGCGCAGCTCGATGCGATCGGCCACGCCGGCGCGGGCCCAGTACTCTCGGGCAATCGATGTCCACTCCTCACTCACGTCGCAGCACAACAGGTGGCCGCCGGGGACGAGACCGCGCGCAATTGCGATGGACGAGTAGCCGGTGAAGGTGCCGAGCTCGATGGCGTGGCGCACACCCATGGCTCGCACGATCGTCTCCATCAGGACAGCCTGGTCGTCGCCGATCTGCATGCCGGCGGAGCGGCCTGTGCGCTCCTGGGTCACCTTCTGCAGATCGATCTGCACGGCGTCGGGGCCGCTGGAATGGGCCGAGGCGTAGTGGCTGATGGCTTCGTCGATGAAGCGCAAGCGGGTGCGCGATGGTGTGGACATATTGCCTCCGCAGCATAGCCGACTCGTGTTGGCCTCCGGCCAAAGTACGCGTTGCCGGCGCTAACGGATCCTGGCGGTCTCTGCCCAGGGTGAGAGCTGGCGCTCGATGCTCTTGAGCAGCTCCGTCAGCAACACGCCGCCCACCGACAGCACGATGATCGCAACGAACACCTTATCGGTGGCGAACGAGCCCGAATAGGTCGCGATCATCCCACCCAAGCCGGCCAAGCGGGTGAACATCTCGGCCACTACCATGCCCACGATGGCCCGGCCGACGGCCAGCCGCAGCCCCGCCATGATGTACGGCAGCGACGCCGGCAAGGCGATCTTGGTGAACAGGTGGCCCCCATGGGCGCCGTATGCCTGGGCGACTTCGACCAGCGCGGCACTGATGCCGCGCACGCCGGCGTAGGTATTGATTGCGATGGGGAACAGCGCGGCCAGCAGCACGATCACGATCTTCGAGGGATTGCCGAGGCCCAGCCACAGGATGATCAGCGGGATGAGCGCCACGTTGGGCGTGGCATACAGCGCGCTGACCAGTGGGTCCAGCGCCCAGTCCGCCCGCCGGTACCAGCCCATCAGCAACCCCAGCGTGATGCCGCTGACCGCGGCCACCGTGTAGCCGATGGCCAGCGTCTGCAGGCTGGTTAGGATAGCCTGGCCCAGCTGGCCGTCAAGCGCCAGCTGGATGCCTGTTTGGAGGATGGTCGAAGGTCCGGTAAGGAACAGCGGGTTCACGCGCTTGGCCAGCAGCTCCCACGCCACCAGCACCGCCACCACGCCGCCGATGCGGTAGCGATTGGCTAAGCTCAGCCAGGTCCGCCGCCTGGGCACGACCTCCGAGGCTGGCGGGACCAGCGTTTGCTCGGTCGCCGGCAGGTTGGCCACTGCAGTTCCTCTCCCATCGCGATGGGAGAGGCTAGGTGAGGGCATTCGCCCGTCAGCCACGGGCGTACGCCAGAACACAACGCCTGACACCCTCACCTAGCCTCTCCCGCAAGCGGGCGAGGAACAATTTGGTCACGTTGGTCATGCGGCCTCCCGCGCTTTCAGGCTGGCGGCGATGTGGCTGCGCAGCGCGGTGAACGTCGGATGGGCGCGCACGTCGTAATCCAGGCGGGGCGCGGCAGGTCCACGGGCAGGTCTTCCTTAATCCGTCCCGGCCTGGCGTCCATCACCAATACCCGATCGGCCAGGTAGATCGCCTCGTCGATGCTGTGGGTCACGAACAGCACCGTCTTGGCGTCGCGCTCCCAGATGCGCAGCAGCTCCTCCTGCAGCAGCTCCCGCGTGTGGGCATCCACGGCGCTGAACGGCTCGTCCATCAGCAAGGTGGACGGCTCCATCGACAGTGCCCGGGCAATGCCCACGCGCTGCTGCATGCCGCCCGAGATCTGGTGCGGGAAGTGGTGCTCGAAGCCGGTCAGTCCGGTCAGGTCGATGAAGCGCTGGGCTCGTTCCTTCCGCTCGCTCCTGCTCACGCCCTGCAGCTCGAGGCCGAACTCGACGTTGCTGCGCACGGTCCGCCAGGGCAGCAGCCCGAACTGTTGGAACACCATGCAGCGGTCCACACCAGGCGGACCGAGTGGTTTCCCGTCCTCACGTACCTGCCCGTTCTCCGGCTTGATCAGGCCTGCCACAATCCGAAGCAGCGTCGTCTTGCCGCAGCCGGACGGGCCCAGGATGCACAGGAACTCGCTGTCCCGGGCCTCGAAGCTTACGTCCCACAGCGCCGGCACCCGGCGGACGCCTTCCTTCACCGACAGCTCGAAGGCGTGCGACACGTGCTGGACCTGGATCATCGTGCCTTAGGATAGATGCTCGAAGCAGGGCATCCCGGGCCCCTTTGTCATTCCGAGCGTAGCGAGGAATCCGGGTTCGGGCGACGGATGCTTGGCTCCGCTCAGCATGACAAAAGAAGCCCCTACTGGTAGCTGCCCAGCCCCTGAGCGGCCGCTTGCGCGAACGATGCGTCCACCAGCGTCTTGACGTCGAAATTGGGCACCTGAAGCGCCTTGGTCTGGATCCAGTAGTCAACGATAGGCTGCAGCGCGTCGATGTTCACCTTGCCGTTGGGATCGAAGAAGGGGATGCCGCCCTGCTTCTCCACCGCGTCGAACAGCTCCGGCGTGATCTTGAGCGGCTGGCCCACGATGTTGACGATCTCGGCCTTGTTCTTGTTCTTGCCGACCGCGTCCTCATAGTCCCGGACGCCGCGCAGGAAGGCGCGAACGAAGTGCTGGCCGGCGTCCTTGTCCTTCTCGCGCAGGTTTGGCCCGAACAGGAGATTGGAATAGGGCATGTTCGGATACAGGTCGTTCATCGGCTTCCAGCGTGTCGCCAGTCCCTGCTGGACCGCGATGGTGATCAGCGGCTCCCCTGAATTGGCAAGATCGACGTTGCCGTTCTTGAGGCCTAGGTTGATGTCCGGCAGCCCGAGGTATTGGTACTGCACGTCGGCGTCCTTGAAGCCAGCTTTGCTGAGCGATTGCTTGACGATGGCGTCGGGCACCATGTCGACGGCCGCGGACGCGGTCTTGACGGGCTTCTTCAACGTGGCCAGGTCGATGTACTGCCCCGCCGTGGGCTGGAGCTCCTTGCGTACCATAAGGTTGGCGATGTTGCGATTGGGGTGGATGGTGCCGTCGTCCGCCACGATACGCACCGGCAGGTCGCGAGCCACTGCATTGACCAGCCCGGCATTGGGCGTGATGCTTGCCGCCGCGTCGACCTGACCAGCCGCCAAGGGAGGGATGCTCTCGGCGCCGGATGAGAACGGCACCAGCTCGGCATCCAGCCCCTCGTCCTTGAAATAGCCCTTCTGCTGCGCGATGTAGATGGGCGCGTTGCCGATGGTGGGCAAGGCGCCGATCTTGACGTGCTTCAGGTTGCCCGCGGCGGATGGCGCGGCAGAGGTGCTCGCCACGGCCGGCTTGGCACTGGCGGTGGCGAGGGTGGGCGCGGCGGAAGTGGCCGGCGCGGTGCTGGCGGCAGGCTTCGATGATGCCGGCGCGGCCGAAACGGGCGCTGAGGACGCCGGGGTTGCCGCCGGGGAGCTTGCCGGCGCTGAGGACCCGCCTCCGCAGCCGGCAAGCAAGACGCTCATGGCAACTATGGCCGAAGCGCGGTTGATGCTCTTCATAACAACCATGGTACGGCAGCTTAGACGGGGAAGCGACCGGTGTAGAACTCGTCGTCCGAAGCCGGGACCTCGAAGCCGGATGCTTGCAGGCCCTGCTTGAGCGCCCGCATCTGGCCGGGATTGAGGCGCATCTGGGGCATGCGCAGCAGTCCGCCGCTGAAGCCCTGGAGCCAGCTCAGGTACTTCCAGCCCACCCGATGGATGAGGTTGGCGCCCGGGAAGCTGGCGTGGAACTGCGACTTGGCGTCCCGCGCCGCCTGGTAGCTCCAGTACAGCTCCATGCCTTCGTCCCACTTGCCCTCGTGCAGCAGCTTGAACCAGCGCGGCACGCGGTCGCCGAACGAGTCGTAGGCGCTGGTGCCCATCCAGGGCATGCCATACCAGTCGATCAGCCCCGGCGCATACTGCTCCAGCGGGCACTCCACGATCACGCCGTGCTTGGCGCAGCGGCGCTTGATGTCCGCCAGCCCCGCAGGCATGCCGGGCGGGTTGGCTTCGTACTTGATAGCCGCGGCGGTGTCGAAGGCGGCCATCTGCTCAACCGCCTCGGGTGGGAAGTGGCTGGGGTGCAGCGGCCGGAAACCCCAGGTCGGCACCACGAACAAGATCAGCGCCAGGTTGGTCTTCTCCGACAGCTCGCGCGTGTAGTCCACGATGTCCTTGGCCGACTTAGGCCGGAACTCCGGAGGGTATGACGTCAGCAGGCCCTCGAAGCCGAGCTCTTCGGCGCATTTCGCCGCGCGGATCGTTTCCTCGGCGTTGTTGAAGCTGCCGTGGCACACCAACCGCGGCTCTTTGGGTGCTGCGTCGGCGGCCAGCTCCATGAACTGGCAGTACTCCTCGATGGTGGTGCCGCACTCGGAGGCGATGAGCGTGCCCCAGAAGCCGAGCTCTGCCGAGCGCTTGACGTCGTGCTGAATGGCTTTCTCGTTGAGGCGGCTGAAATCCAGCGTGAACGATGGGATGGTGACGTTGCAGGCGCCCTTCCACGTCTCGCGGACGCGGTCTTTCACTTCGGACCGTGTGTATGGCAGCATTCGTCGTGACCTCCTGGCTACATGCTACGCGCCAGCCGAATAAGCTCCTCCCCTGAGGCCACGAGCGACTCGCCGTCTTCGGTGAGTCCCAGCGGGGCCACGCTTGCCCGCGACTCGTCGGTCATCTCGCGCACGGCAGCCAGCGCTTCGCGGCGCGTGCCGTACTGCCCCAGCCGGACACCCAGCTCCCCGTCCCACAGCTCGTAGGTCACGCTTCCATAGTAATGAGTAAGATGATGGAGTGAACCCGTCCGCGCAGCGCGGCAAGCGAGTTGGCGTCGATGAGGGCCTGCAGAGCGGCCTGCGCAATCGCTGGTGGCCGGTATTCGAGTCCGCGAACCTGCGCTCGGACAAGCCGGTCGCCATCCGGCGCCTGGGCGAAGACCTCGTGCTGTGGCGCGATGCCGCGGGAGCGGCCCATTTATTCATCGACCGCTGTGCGCACCGCGGGGCGGCGCTGTCCGAGGGCTTCATCCGCGGCGCGGAGCTGCAGTGTTGGTACCACGGCTTCCGCTACAACGGCGAGGGCCAGTGTGTCGCCGCCCCCGCCGAAGGCGCCGAGAGCGCCCTGCCGCGCCGCGTGTCCATCACCAGCTACCCCGTTCAAGAGCATGGCGGCCTGGTGTGGGCCTACATCGGCGAGGTCGATCTGTTCCCGGCGCCGCCGCTGAGGTTGCCGGAGGAGTTCTCCCAACCGGACGAATGGTCCTTCTTCATCGCCCATGCCACCTGGAAAGCCAACTGGCTCCTGGCTTTCGACAACCTGTTGGACCCCATGCACGGCAGCTACCTGCACGCCACCTCCTACACCCTGCGCTATGGCAGCAAGGAGGACCGGATGCGGGTCCGCGAGCTGGAGGACGGCTTCATCGTCGAGCGCGAGCAGCAGCGCGGCGTGAACTTCGACTGGACTGAGGTCCACGACACCGGCACCCTGTGGGTCCGGCTGGACATCCCCTACCCCAAGACCGCCGGCCCCGGCGGGCCCTTCCGCATCCTGGGCTGGGCCACGCCGATTGATGCCGGCCAGACCATCGTCTACTTCCTTCGTTTCCGCCAGGTGTCCGGTTGGAAGCGCGCCCTGTGGCGCTTGCTGTACCGCGCGCACCTGGAGGCCAACCACTGGCGCGTGCTGGAGCAGGATCGCGTGATCCTCGAATCGCAGCGCGGCCTGTCATCGCGGTTGTGGGAGCACATGTCCCAGACCGACGTGGGCGTGATCCGGCTGCGTCGCACCCTGAACG
>DAIUFO010000091.1:0-11735 GCA_036844545.1 Chloroflexota bacterium | reverse complement strand
GGCGGGTCACCGTGCCGGGGACGCTGCTTGTCTCCAACGGTTGGTCCTCGATGGGCTACGCCATCCCGGCGGCCCTGGGCGCCAAGCTGGCCGCGCCCAACCGGAGAGTCGTCGCCGTCATGGGTGACGGCTGCTTCCTGATGATGGCCGGCGAGATGGCCACCGCCGCCCGCCTCGACCTGCCAATTCCATTCGTTATCCTCAACGACAGCTGGCTGTCGCTGATCAAGGTCAAGCAGGAGCGCAAGGACTACGCGTACAGCGGCGTGGAGGTTACGTCCAGGCCGCCTGAGCCGCCGCGGGAGTACTTCGGCGTGCCGAATCTCGTGGCCCGAACGCCGGTTGAGTTCCGAACGGCGCTCACCAAGGCACTGCGGGCCGACGGCCCCATGGTAGTCGAAGCCATGGTGCGGCCAGAGATTTACTCCACGATTCTGTACGGATAAGCGGGGTTCCCTCACCCTAGCCCTCTCCCGCCGCGGCGGGAGAGGGGATCAGAATAGCTGCGCAGAGCGGCAGTCGATAATCGCTGGGTGACTGACTCCTACGACCTTATCGTGATCGGCGCGGGCCAGGGCGGCGGACCGCTGGCCGGGGCCTTCGCGGCGGCCGGGCGCAAGGCGCTGCTGGTGGAGCGCGAGCACGTTGGCGGCACGTGTATCAACGAGGGCTGCACGCCAACAAAAACCATGATCGCCAGCGGCCGCGTGGCCTACCTGGCCCGCCGGGCCGCCGATTACGGCGTCAGAGCACATGACATCGGCGTGGACATGGCCAAGGTGCGCCAGAGGAAGCGCGACATGGTCGACACGTTCCGGAACGGATCACAGCACGGCATCGAGCGCGCGGGCGTCGACCTGGTGTTCGGCACGGCTTCATTTCTGGGGCCGAAGCACATCAGGATTGCGCTGAACCACGACGGCAGCCGCGAGGCGACGGCGCCAGTCGTCGTCATCGACACCGGCGGACGGCCGCGGCCGCTGGACCTGCCGGGCATCGAGAGCGTGCAGGCCCTGAGCTCCACCACGGTCATGGAGCTGGAGGAGGCGCCAGAGCACCTGATCGTGGCCGGCGGCGGCTACATCGGCCTCGAGTTTGGCCAGCTCTTCCGGCGGCTTGGCAGCCGCGTGACGGTAGTCCAGCGCGGCGAGCAGCTCTTGAGCCGCGAGGATGCCGACGTGGCCGAGGAAGTCCGCAGGATCCTGGTCGAGGACGGCGTTGACGTCCTGCTGGAAACCAAGCTGGAGCGTGTCGCCGGCGGCGGCGGCGCAGTGGACCTGACGATCAGCTCCGGAGGCACGGAAAGGACCATCCACGCCTCGCACCTATTGAACGCGGTTGGCCGCACGCCGGCCACCGAGGAATTGAACCTGGCTGCCGCCGGCATCCACGCCAACGAGCATGGCCAGATCCCGGTCGACGAGCGGCTGGAGACGAGCGTGCCCGGCGTATATGCGCTGGGCGACGTCAACGGCGGTCCGGCCTTCACCCACATCTCCTACGACGACTTCCGTGTCCTGCGCGGGAACCTGCTGGAGGGCAAGCGGCTCACAACCAAGGACCGGCTCGTCCCCTACACGGTCTTCCTCGATCCGGAGCTGGGCCGTGTTGGCCTCACCGAGCAGCAGGCCAGGCAGGAGGGCCGCGACGTCCGCGTGGCCTCGATGCCGATGAGCCATGTGGCGCGGGCGCTGGAGATGGACGAGTCTCGCGGGCTCATGAAGGCTGTGGTCGACGCCGATTCGGGCCAGCTCCTGGGCTGCGCCATCCTGGGAGTGTTCGGCGGCGAGATGATGTCGCTGTTCGAGGTGGCCATGATAGGCAAGCTGCCCTACACCGTGCTGCAGGAAGGCATCTTCGCGCATCCGACCCTGGCCGAGGCGTTCAACAACCTGTTCGCTGGCTTGTCTCCCTCACCCTAACTCCTCTCCCGCCGCGGCGGGAGAGGAGTCGGGCAGCGATTGCAGCAACAGAGGGCGCCCGCCGAAGCGAGCGCCCTCTCCCAGAGTCTGGTCCGGACTAGAAGTCCATACCGCCCATGCCACCGCCTGGCGGCATCCCCGGCATGGCCCCCTTGGGCTCGGGCTTCTCGGTGATCAGCGTCTCGGTGGTGAGCAGCATGGCCGCGATGGACGCGGCGTTCTGCAAGGCCGAGCGCGTCACCTTGGCCGGGTCCACGATGCCGGCCTTGAACATGTCCTCGTACTTGCCGTTCAGGGCGTTGTAGCCGTGGTTCTTGGCGCCCTTGCGGACGGCCTCGACCACAACCGAGCCTTCAGCGCCCGCGTTGTAAGCGATCTGACGCAGCGGCTCTTCGAGGGCACGCTTCACCAGGTGCACGCCAACCTTCTCGTCGCCCTCCGCTTGGACCTTGTCCAACACCTGGGCGGCCTGAGTCAGGACGGTGCCGCCACCGGCCACGATGCCTTCCTCGACGGCCGCACGGGTGGCCGACAGAGCGTCCTCGACGCGGTGCTTCTTCTCTTTCAGCTCCACCTCGGTCGGCGCGCCGACCTTGATGATGGCCACACCGCCGGCCAGCTTGGCCAGCCGCTCCTGCAGCTTCTCCTTGTCGTAGTCGGAGGTCGTCTCCTCGATCTGCGCCTTGATCTGCTTGACGCGGCTCTGGATGCCTTCGCTTTTGCCGCCGCCTTCCACAATGACCGTCTTGTCCTTGTTCGAGGTCACTCGGCGAGCCTTGCCCAGCAGGTTCACCTGAGTGTTTTCCAGCTTGAAGCCGGCCTCCTCAGTGATAACCTGGCCGCCGGTCAGGATGGCAATGTCTTCCAGCATGGCCTTGCGGCGGTCGCCGAAGCCGGGGGCCTTGACGCCCAGCACGTTGAGGGTGCCGCGCAGCTTGTTCACCACCATCGTGGCGAGGGCCTCACCCTCTAGGTCCTCGGCGATGATGAGCAGCGGACGGCGACTCTGGACCACCCTCTCGAGGACAGGCAGGATGTCGGCGATGGCCGCGATCTTCTTGTCGGTGACGAGGATGTAGGGCTCTTCGAGCACCGCCTCCATGCGGTCGGCATTGGTGATCATGTAGGGTGAGATGTAGCCCCGGTCGAACTCCATGCCTTCCACATACTCGGTCTCGAACTTGATGCCCTTGCCCTCTTCGACGGTGATGACTCCGTCCTTGCCGACCTTGTCCATCACCTCTGAGATGATCTGGCCGACCTCGGTGTCGGCGGCCGAGATGGTGGCCACCTGGGCGGTCTCTTCCTTGGTCGTGATCTGCTTGCTGCGGGCCTTGATCTCCTCGACCACCTTGTCGACGGCCTTCTGGATGCCGTTCTTGAGGATCATTGGGTTGGCGCCCGCGGCCACGTTGCGCAAGCCTTCGGTGATCATGGCTTGGGCCAGGACCGTGGCGGTGGTGGTGCCGTCGCCGGCGATGTCGTTGGTCTTGGTGGCGACTTCCTTGAGGAGCTGGGCGCCCATGTTCTCGAATGGGTCCTCGAGCTCAATCTCTTTGGCGATGGTCACGCCGTCATTGGTGATGGTGGGCGCGCCGAACTTCTTGTCGAGCACCACGTTGCGGCCTTTGGGACCAAGCGTCACCTTGACCGCCCCGGCCAGCTGATCTACGCCGCTCTTGAGCTTGCGGCGGGCATTCTCGTCGAAAACGAGCTGTTTAGCAGGCATGGGTGTTCCTCCTTACTCGAAGATCGCGAGAATGTCTTTCTCGCTGAGAATCAAATATTCCTTGCCCTCGATCTTGATCTCGGTGCCGGCGTACTTGCCGTACAGGACTTTGTTGCCCTTCTTGACCTCGAGAGCGTGCTTCTGGCCCTTGTCGTCGATCCGGCCGCTGCCGACCGAGACGATGGTGCCTTCCTGGGGTTTTTCCTTGGCCGTGTCCGGCAGAACGATGCCGCTCTTGGTAACCTCGTCGCGCTCGAGCGGCTCGACAAGGACACGGTCACCAAGGGGTTTGATGCTGGTGGCGGTGAGTATCGCCATGGGTACCTCCTCCGTGTAGGTTGCTAGACGTGCTTCACTAGCACTCTTTTCGTGTGACTGCTAGCAAATAATAGGAGAGACTGCTAACAGTGTCAAGGGCGGATCAGGTCGAGGTCGGCAGGATCGTGAAGCCTTCCCCTTGGGCAGCCTCGCGGAGGCGGAGATCGAGGCTAACCAGCTCACGGCCCAGCGGTTGTTCCTGGGCCCACGCCAGCGCCGCCGCCAATTGTAAGGCGTCGGCCGCCCGCAATGGGTGGACGAAGAGCAGGCGCTCAGCCCGCAGCCGAAGCGGATCGGCGGGAGCGATTTCTTGAAAGTCCCTGAAAAGGCTGCTGAGCCTGTCCCGAAGGGCGGCTACCTCCAAGTCTGCGATGCGACCCTCTCGCCGCCGTCGTGCCAGTACGGACATGCATTCGGGACGGGTTGCCCACCATACGCAAACGTCCGGATCTCCGATAAAGAGCGCCCGAGTATCCTCCGTTCGAGCCTCCCGGACCACCATCGGCATGATGGCAGATGAATCCCAGAACCGCACTTACAGCCCTGCCTCCCGCTCCTCCAACAGGTATCTGACTGCCCAACCTTCGGGGTCTTCCACCATGTTGTCCCAGAAGTCATCCGGCAGAGGTTTGCTGCGTCGAGGAGCGCGGATTGCGCCGGAAGCGTACAAGTGCTCCAGCTCGGCAGGCACCTCCGGGAACGGGATGACCCGAGCTATGGGCTTGCCACGCTCCGTCACGACGACTTCCTCCCCTGCCTTTACCTGCGCCAGGTACTTGCTTAAGGAAGCTTTGAGCTCCGAGACTGCTGCGACCTTCGGCATGGTGTCCTCTCTAGTCAAGTTAGAATGACTATTCTAGCCTATACATGAATATCCTCATCGCCCCGCAGGCGTTCAAAGGTAGCTTGACCGCTCGTGAGGTGGCCGAAGCCATCGCCGCGGGAGTGCCTCCGCCGTCCGAGGTAAAGCTGCTGCCGGTGGCGGACGGGGGCGAGGGCACGGTGGAGGCCCTGCTGAGGGCGCTGGGCGGGGAACGGCGGTTGGCGGTCGTCGACGACCCGCTGGGACGCCCGGTGGAGGCATCGTGGGCGATGCTCCCGGGCGGGCGAGCGGCCGTCGAGATGGCGGGGGCCAGCGGGCTGCCGTTGTTGGAGGCGTCGGAGCGCGATCCGAGGCGCGCCTCGACCTATGGCACGGGGCAGCTCATCCTGGCCGCGCTGGAGAGCGGAGCCGGCGAAATCATCGTCGGCATCGGGGGCTCGGCCACGAACGATGGCGGGGCGTTCGCGCTGCAGGCGCTTGGCGCGCGGCTGCTGGATTCCGACGGCAAGGAGCTGCCGCGCAGTGCGATCCACCTGCAGCGCCTGGCTCGGCTCGACCTATCCCATCTGCATCCGCGGCTGAAGAAGGTACAGCCGCGGGTCATGTGCGACGTTACCAACCCCCTGCTCGGGCCGGAAGGCGCTACGGCGGTGTACGGGCCGCAGAAGGGCGTGAACGAGCCCATGCGTCCGCGGCTCGAGGCCGCCCTTGCACGCTGGGCGGATGTCGTGGAGGGTGAGGTCGGCCTGGCCCTCCGGGATGCGCCTGGCGCCGGCGCGGCAGGCGGACTCGGCTTTGCCTTGCTGGCGGTGGGCGCGAAACTCGAGCCCGGAGCGGGGCTGGTCCTCGATCTGGCGGGGTTCGACCAACGGCTGGCGAGCGCGGACCTGGTCATCACCGGCGAGGGCCGGCTGGACGGACAGAGCCTATTCGGCAAGGCCACCGTGGCCGTGGCGCGACGGGCCAAAAGGGCCGGCGTACCGGTGCTGGCGATCGTGGGCGGACTCGGCGACGGCTACGAGGCTGCCTACGCTGAGGGCATCGACGCTATCGTCCCCGTGGCGCCGGGCCCGATGACGTTGCTGGAAGCGCAGGCCCGAGCGGCGGAGCTCATCTCAGCCGCGACCGAGCGCGCCTTTCGTATGATGGCTCTAGGCAACCATGCTTCTCGTCCTGGACGTCAGTAACAGCTCCACCAAGTTCGGCGTCTATGACGGCGTGCGGCTGGCGGGCAACTGGCGCATCGACAGCGAGCTGCGCCAGACCGCCGACGAGTACGGACTGTTGATCACGGGGCTGATGCGCCATCATGGCGTTGAGCCGGAGCGGATAGATGCGGCGATTATGTCAAATGTCATCCCCCCGCTGATCGCCACCTTCGAGGAGATGATCCAGGCCTACTTTGGCCAGCGCTGCATCGTCGTGTCCCACGAATTGGACGTCGGGCTGGGCTACCGTACCGACAATCCCGCCGAGACGGGCGCCGACAGGATCGTGAACTGCCTGGCGGCGCACCGACTGTATGGCGGGCCATCGGTGGTGGTCAAGTTCGGGACGGCCACGACCTTCGACGCCGTGTCCCACGACTGCGCATTCCTGGGCGGAGCCATCACCGCCGGGCTGACGCTGGCAGCTGAGGCGCTGACCCAGCGAGCCGCGCGGCTGTACAAGGTGGAGATGGTGGCGCCTCCCAAAGCCGTTGCCACCGATACGGTCGGGAACCTCCAGTCGGGCCTCGTGTTCGGGTATGTCGGACTCGTCGAGGGGCTGATTGGCCGCTTCAGGAGCGAGCTGGGGCCGTTGAAGCGAGTGGTCGCGACCGGCTGGGAGGCGCAGTACATCGCGCCGCTGACGAAAGCGATTGACGAGGTGAACCCCCACCTGACCCTGGAAGGGCTGCGGATGGCGTTCGAGGCTGTGGCTCCAGGATGAATCGCACTACGTCTGCAGCGAGGCGCCCTCACCTAGCCTCTCCCAGTCCTACGCGGACGGCGAAAGCGGTGGAAGAGGAACAGTTGCGCGGCAAGCGCATCCTCCTTGGCGTTTCCGGCGGCATCGCCTGTTACAAGGTCGTGCAGGTCGCCCGCGACCTGACCAAGCTGGGGGCCAGCGTGCACGTCGCCATGACCCACTCGGCCCAGCGGTTCGTGGGAGCGTTGACGTTTGAAACGCTGACCCGGCACAAGGTGCTCACCGATGTTATGGAGCTGGACGAGCACAGCGAGATCGTTCATGTCGAGCTCGGCAAAGCCATCGACCTGGCAGTGGTTGCGCCAGCCACGTGCAACATCATCGCTCGGCTGGCCCACGGGCTGGCTGAGGACCCGATCACCGTCACCATGCTGGCGAGTCCGGCGCCAGTCCTGATTGTGCCGGCCATGGACCACCACATGTGGGCCAACGCGGCCACCCAAGCCAACCTGCAGACGCTGCGCCAACGGGGCATGCGCGTGCTCGATCCGCTGCACGGGCCGCTGGCTTCAGGGGCGATCGGCTGGGGGCGGATGCAAGAGCCTGAGGCGATTGTCGAGGCGGTGCGGGCCATGCTCGAGCCGGGCCCGCTGGCCGGCAAGCGAATCATCGTGACGGCCGGCGGCACGCAGGAGCCCATCGACCCGGTGCGCTACATCGGCAACCGATCGTCGGGCAAGATGGGCATCGCGGTAGCCGAAGAAGCGGCGCGGCGCGGCGCGGCGGTGACGCTGCTGTACGGGGCCATTGGCGTGCCGCTACCGGAAGGCGTGCACCCTGTCCACACCCCGACGGCCGAGGACATGGCGCTAGGCGTCCAATCGCTTGCCGGCAAGGCCGACGCACTCATCATGGCCGCCGCGGTGGCGGACTTTCACGTTGCCGGCGTCGCCAGGGCCAAGATTAAGAAGGAGCAATTCGAGCGCGATCAAGGCATGCAGATCGTGCTCCGGCCCACCCGCGACATCTTGAGCCTGGTGGCTGACATGCCGCTGGTGAAAGTGGGCTTTGCCGCTGAGACGGAAGACCTAGTGAAGAACGCCAAAGAGAAGCTGGTCCGCAAACGGCTAGACCTAATCGTCGCTAACGACGTAAGCGCCGAGGGCTCAGGCTTCGGCGCCGACACCAACCAGGTGGTGTTGGTGGGCCGGGATGGAGCCGTCGATCAGCTGCCGCTGCTCAGCAAGCGCGAGGTCGCGCAGCGGATCCTAGACCGGGTGCAAGAACTGCTACGGCGCGTGTGAGCCGCAGCGCGGGCAGCGATGCTCGATGCCGAGCGTGGCGCCACAGCGATAACAGGAGTCGAACGGGCTCTCCGTCGTCTGCTCCATGAACGGATAGGCCAGCTGAAGCCGCAGTTTGATGAACAGGATGCGCTCCTCTTCGTCGAGCTCGCGACGCTCGTCGGCCCGCAGCAGCTGGTTGGTCTCGACCACGTTCAGGCCAAGCGCGCCGCCAACCCACAGGATCTCGTCGAAGCTGCGCGGGGCGCAGTCGCCGGATTCCAGGGCGGCGACGTCCGCCGGCGGCAGGTGCAGCGCTGCCGCCACGTCGCGCTGGGTCATCTTCTGCCGCAAGCGCAGCCGCTTGAGCGCCGATCCGAATGCGCTGCGCTTCTGGCCGGAACGGTAGCGGCGCACGCGTTCGACACGCTGTTCCGCCTCGCGGCCGAAGTACCAGGTCTCGCCCGAAGAAGAAGCTGCCGGCTCCATGCCCCTACAACAACGCCTGGGAAGCGAGCGGTGTTACGCCGGGCGATAGGCGACGGTGTAGCATAAGCAAGCTCATGCCAGCGGAGGAGCAGCTCAGCCGGCGGGGGGCGGCGCTGTTCGATGGCCCCGCGGGCACTCGCTCGCTGCTTCGGCGCACCAATCAGGTACCGGCGCTAACCGGCAGTACCCTGGCGATCGCCGTGAACGGGCCCGCCATGCGCGTGTGGGTCAACGGCCTTGAAGCCGGCACGGCTCACGATGCCACGCTCTCTCAGGGCAGCATGGGCTTCAAGGCCGGCGCCGCCGCTCGTGAAGATCCGCTCGTCATGCGGCTCATGGATCTCAAGGTGTACCAGCCGGCGTAGACTCGCCGGGTCACAGGGATTGCACGAGCGAGTTATCGAAGAAGGTCCTTGGATCGGCGGTGGCTGCCCTTGGGTCAGGCAAATAGCGCAGCACCGCGGCCACATCCTCCGCCTGCACCGGCCCAAGCTCCCAAATAGGCTGAAAGGCGTTGTACACCTCGTCGAGGTCCGGTCCGGGGTCTGTTTTGGTGTACTTGCCGATGATTTGCTTGGTGGCGTCCGCATTACCGTGCATGAACGCGGTTGCGTCCTTCAGCGCCAGCAAGACAGCGCGGGCCTCGTCGGGCTTGTCTTTCAGGCGGCCTTTCTTGGTGACGATCGGCGCTGACAGGCCCGACAGCCCATCCTTCAAGGTGCTGGTCAGCTCTACAAACCCCGCGTCCCTGGCTCGAAGGGTCGTGGGCGGCGGCAGGATGCCGGCCACAGCAGTGCCGGCTTGCATGGCGGCCAGCACGGCAACTGGATTGGGGAGGTGCGCGAACTGCACGTCAGCCTCCTTCAGCCCGTGCTTGGTCATGAGGTCGCGCAGCGAGGTGTCAGGCGCCGAGCCGACGATTGTATCGGCGATGACCTTACCTTTCAGGTCCTCCATGCGGGATATGCCCTTGGCGCCGTAGACGGCGAATATCGGATGCGTAGCCAGTGCCGCGATGAAGGTCACGTCGCTCCCCGAGAGGATCGCGCTGACCAGCGAAGGCGATGCCGCGTACTCGACTTCGCCGGAGAGCAGCGCCGGTCCCGCCACGTTGGCGTCCATACTGCGCACGTCGGCCTGGATCGAATATTTGCTGAAGAAACCCTGATCCGCCGCCACCCACAACCCAGCGAAGGCGCCGCTGACAGCGGTGTAGGGCACCGTGATTTTATAGGCCGCTGGGCCTGGCTTCGCGGCCGCGCCACTCGACGACGCCGGCTGGCTGGACGCCGAAGCTGCCGCCGAGCCGGGCGCCCCGGCCGGACTGGCCGGCGCGCCGGTAGCTGCGCCGCAACCGGTCAGCGCCAACGTGAACAACAGCATCGCAGTGATGAGCTTGCAGGCTTTCATGAGCGCCCCCTCCTGGTGAGGGCCAATTGTAGACACCCTCGTCGGGCCCGCGAAGGCGCTAGCCGCGCATCACGCTGAGGACGTACTCCGGGCCCTTGGCGGAATTCTCGTGCTTGAAGAAACAGTAGACGTCGCGGCCAGCTTGGACCAGGGTGTTCAGCTTGTCTCGCCAGGCGGCGAGCTCGTCGTCGGTGTAGTCGCTCTTGCGCAGCCGCAGGTACACGAAACCGCTGGCCGGCAGGAGCGGGGCCACGGCTTCGTCCGTTTCGGCCAGGCACAGCGCGGCGTCATGCCGGCGCAGCAGCTCGAAGACGGACTCGTCCAGCCACGAATCATGCCGGAACTCGAAAGCTACCTGCTGGCCCAGTGGCAGAAGCGCCAGCAGACCTGACAAGCGTTCGACGTCGGCACGCATATTGGGCGGTAGCTGAAACAGCACCGGCCCGGCAGCCAAGCCCATCACCGCGGCCGATTCCAGGAAGCGCTGCACCGGCTCAGCGACGTCGATCAGCCGGCGGCGGTGCGTGATTTGCTGTGGCGCCTTGAGGGCGAAACGGAAGCCCTGTGGCACCGCGTCGCGCCACTTGGCCATCGTCTCCGGCTTCGGCAGGCGGTAGAAGGAGTTGTTCAGCTCCACCGCGTCGAAATGCTGAGCGTAGAACGGCAGCATCTCCTCGCCGGCAATCTTGGCCGGGTAGAACTTGCCCTTCCACTCGGTGTAGCTCCAGCCGGAAGTCCCGAGGTACAAGCGCGCCATCCGCGGGCGAGCATACCGCGTGCGCTACTTGACAAATAGCCTGCTCATCTGTACACTGCTCATTAGTACAGTAGTGGAGCGAGAGATGACCCCCCACAAGACCTGGCTGATCGCCGCCGGTGTGGCGCTGTGGCTGCCCCTGTTCTTTTCCTTCCTTGGCGCGTTGCGCGCGCCGCGGCTTCCTGGAGTGGCTGCGTCGCAGCTGTTGATGGTGACGCTGCTGGTCGCCGCCACCCTGCTGCTCGGCATGCTGATCGGCCGGGCTGCCTGCTCGGCGGAACAGAGCCGCTGAGCTGCCGTTAGGCGGCAGTCGTTAGTCGTTAGCAAGGCAGGCTCCGGACTCGTCCCCAGAGCGCCCACTGCCGGTCGCGGCTCGCATCCTCCCTGCTCCGTGGCACTAACGACTAACAACTGCCGGCTAAGGGCTCCCCACGTACTTCGATTTCAGGTCGAACAGCGCGTTGAGCGCTTCCAGCGGCGTCATGCTCAGCGGGTCCAAGCGGGCCAGCTCGTCGCGCAGGCCATCGTCCGCCACAAACAACGACAGCTGCTGGGCCGGGTGGCCGTTGCTGCTGGGCCGGATGGCCCGATCCCCTTCCAGCTGCTCCAGCAGCTCCTCGGCTCGCCGGATGACACTCCGTGGGGCGCCGGCCAGCTTGGCCACGTAGATGCCGTAGCTCCGGTCCGCGCCGCCCGGCACCACCTTTCGCAGGAACACCACCCGGCCGCCCTCCTCCAGCACGTCCATACGGTAGTTCCTCACGCGCGGCAACTGCTGCTCGAGCGCCGTCAGCTCATGGTAGTGCGTGGCGAACAGCGTCTTGGCGCCGCAGGCGGGATGGTTGTGGATGTACTCGACGACAGCCTGGGCGATGGCCAGCCCATCGTAGGTCGAGGTCCCGCGGCCGACTTCGTCCAGGATGATCAGCGAGCGTGGCGTCGAGGACTGCAGGATGAGGCTGGTCTCGATCATCTCGACCATGAACGTAGATTGGCCGGAAGCCAGGTCGTCTTGCGCGCCCACCCGCGTGAAGATGCGGTCGACGAGGCCGATGCGGGCCGACGCCGCCGGGACGAAGCTCCCAATCTGAGC
>DAIUFO010000090.1:0-11748 GCA_036844545.1 Chloroflexota bacterium | reverse complement strand
CAGGCAGGCGGTGACGCTGCGCCCAGCTCTTGATGGCATCCGTGCCGACGGAGAACTCGCCGGCCAGATGCGTGATCAGCTGGTGCGAAAAGCGCTCGCGCAGAATGTTCAAGCACAGTGAGCACAGCGAGCGCCCTAATGGCTCTTTCCGAAAGGTGAAGGCATTGCCGCAATAGGTGCATGCGCCTTCGCCAACCCTTGGCATCATAAAGACGACCTGTAGCATGATCCCTGCCGCGTCCCGCGGCAGGGAGCGCAGTATGGCGTAAGCTCGGGAGCTTAGGGCGATGTGGGAGCGGGCCGGTGGCCATTTGAGTGCCGCGCGACAAAACGGCCCATCCTCTCCACGGCCTCCTCGATCTGCTCGTAGGCAGTGGCGTAGCACATGCGGACGTGGCCTTCCCCGAGGTCCCCGAAGGCGGTGCCGGCGATGACCGCCACGTGCTCCTCCTCCAGCAGCTCGAGCGAGAACTCCTCGGAACTCAGGCCGGTGGCGGCAATCGACGGAAAGGCGTAGAAGGCGCCCCGGGGCTCGATGCAGGTAAGGCCAATCCGGTTGAGGCCTTTGACCAGCAGGCGGCGGCGGCGATCGTATTCCGCCAGCATGTCCTGGACGTCGGCTTCGCCACGGTCGAGCGCCTCGATGCCGGCGTATTGGGCGGAGGTCGGCGCGCTCATGATGACGTACTGGTGCACCTTCATCATGGCTTCGAGGATCTCGGCCGGCGCGCAGGCGTAGCCCAGCCGCCAGCCCGTCATGGCGTAGGCCTTGGAGAAGCCGTTGACCAGCACCGTCCGTTCGCGCGCGCCCTTCAGGGCCGCGATGCAGACGTGCTCCACACCATACACCAAGCGGTGGTAGATCTCGTCCGAGACGATCAGCAGGTCGTGCTCGACGGCCAGATCGACGATGCGCTGGGCCTCCGTGGGGTCGAGCACCGCGCCCGTGGGGTTGTTGGGGAAGCCCAGCAGAATGGCCCGGCTCTCGGGCGTGATGGCCCGCTCAACGGCGGCGGCCGTAAGCGCAAAGCCATCGGCGGCGGCGGTCGGCACGGGCTGCACCACGGCGCCTGCGAACAGGATGCAGGCCGCGTAGGACACGTAGCTGGGCTCGGGCAGGATCACGCCATCGCCATGCTCGACGATGGCCCGCACGGCGATATCGATGCCCTCGCTGGCGCCGACGGTCACCAGGATTTCGTCCCGCGGGTCGTAGTTGACGCCGTACGAGCCTTCGAGGTTGTCGGCGATCTTACGCCGCAAGTCCAATAAGCCGTAGTTCGAGGTGTAGTGGGTCTGGCCGGCCTCGACCGAGGCCATGCCCGCCAGGCGGATGTGCTCCGGGGTCACGAAATCCGGCTCGCCGATGCCCAGTGAGATGACGTGGTCCATGGTGGCCAGCACGTCGAAGAACTTGCGGATCCCCGAAGGCCGCACACGTTCGACGATCGACGACGTCAGTGGCCGCCGCGGCTTGTCAGCCAATTGCGGGTCTCGCAGTGTGGAAGTCGGTGCGCTGTTGACAGCAGTAGGCCACGCGCAGGATCGCTTCCTCATCAAAGGCCTTGGCGATGATCTGTAGCCCCACCGGTAACCCGTTTGACAACCCGCAAGGGATCGATATACCGGGCAGCCCAGCCATGTTGACGGGGATGGTCAGTACGTCGTTGAGATACATGGCCAAGGGGTCGTTCACTTTCTCGCCTATCTTGAACGCTACCGTTGGCGACGTTGGTGCCAGCAGCACGTCGAAGCGCTCGAAGGCGCTGTCGAACTCCTGCTTGATCAGCGTCCTCACCTTCTGCGCCTTGAGGTAGTAGGCGTCGTAGTAGCCAGCGCTCAGCACGTAGGCGCCGAGGATAATGCGCCGCTTGACTTCGGCTCCGAAGCCCGCGTCGCGGGTGGCGTTGTACTGGCTCCAGATGTCGGGCGCCTGGACGGACAGACCGTAGCGGATGCCGTCGAAGCGCGCCAGGTTGGCGGAGGCTTCGGCCGGGGCGATGATGTAGTAAGTGTCGAGCGCGTAGTCGGTCGAGGGCAGCGAGCACTCGCCGATCTCCGCACCAAGGCCCTCCAGCAGCTTTATGGCGTAGCGCACTCGGTGCTCCACGCCTGGTTCGAGGCCCACGCTGAAGTATTCCTTTGGGATGCCGATGCGCAGGCCCTTGACATCGTCCCTCAATGCTTGGCGAAAATCGGGGACCGGCCGGTTGACCGAGGTGGAATCGTTCGCGTCGTGCCCGGCGATGGCGTTGAGGACGATGGCGCAGTCCTCAACGTCCTTGGTGAACGGCCCGATCTGGTCCAGGGAGGAGGCAAACGCCACCAGGCCGAAGCGGGACACGCGGCCGTAGGTGGGCTTCATGCCGCTCACGCCGCAGAACGCCGCGGGCTGCCTGATCGATCCGCCGGTGTCCGTGCCGAGCGCGAACAGGCATTCGTCGGCGGCCACCGCCGCCGCCGAGCCGCCGCTCGAGCCACCCGGCACGGTCTCCAAATCCCAGGGATTGTGTGTGGGAAAGAAGCCCGAGTTCTCAGTCGACGAGCCCATCGCGAACTCGTCGCAGTTGGTCTTGCCGACGAACACCGCGCCTTGGCTGCGCAGCCGGCTCACGACCGTGCCGTCGTACACCGGCACGTAGTTTTCCAGGATTTTCGAGGAGCAGGTGGTCCGCACACCTTCCGTGACAAGGACGTCCTTGAGGGCGACGGGGATGCCGAGCAAATCGGGCAGATCACCCTCGCCCGCCGTAGCCCCAGGTTCCCTCACCCTGCCCTCTCCCGCCGCGGCGGGCGAGGGTCGGTATTGCGCCAGCAGCTTGTCGGCAGCACGGGCTTGTTCCAGCGCCAGCTTGGAGGTGACGGTGACGTACGCCTTGACGTGGGGATCGAGCCGCTCGATGCGCTCGAGCACGGCCGTGGTCAGCTCGACGGACGATATCTGACGTTCGCGCAGGAGGCGCGCCGCCTCGTGGACCGTCAGCCCGGGAAGGCTCACTCCAGGATGGGGAGCACGCGCACGAACGGCTCTTCAGCCCGCGGCGCGTTGGCCAGCGCCTGCTCGTGCGCCAGCCCCGGCCGCGTCACGTCCTCGCGCAGGACGTTGGCGGCTTCAATGATCTGCGCCGTTGGCGGGATGTGCTCGGTGTCGAGCTGGTTCAGGCGCTCCATGTGCTGCAGGATGTCGCCAAGCTGGTGGGCCATGCGGTCCTTCTCTTGGTCGCTAAGGCCGATTCGCGCCAGCAGGGCGAGGTGATCCATCTCCAGCCGGCTCAGCGCCATCCATTGGATTATAGGGACCGGCAGCTTCTACTCTTTCGGGAACAAGGATGAAGATTCGTTCCATCACGCTCGGCAACAACATCACTTGGCCACTGAGCGCAGGCGAGTTCGCCAAGGCCAGCCGCTTCTTCGGCCGGGCGCAGGAGCTGTTCTCGGACGCCGGCATCGAGGTCCAAACGACCCGCCTGGCCACCCAGCCGCTGCGGACGATGCAGGCGCCCGCCGTGGACCTCGCCCGCCAGCCGGACACGACTTGCCGTGAGGCCACCATCGGTTACTGCTCGCTCGGGCCGGCGCCGCTGGATGCCAGCCTGGTGGCCGAGGTCATCGTCGCCACCTCCATTGTGTTCGCCAGCATCAGCCCCGCCAACGACGGCGAGCTGGACGTCGCGGCCATCCGCGCCGCGGCCGGTGTCATTCACCGGGTGGCGGGCGGCACCGAGCTGGGCTTCGGGAACCTGCGCTTCGCCGCGGCGGCCCATTGCGGACCGAACATCCCGTTCTTCCCGGTGGCGTACCACGACGGAGGGCACCCCAAATTCAGCCTGGCGCTGCAGTGCGCCGACGTGGTGGTGGACGCCTTCAGTGGCGGCGGGACGATCGCGGAGCTGGAACAGCGGCTGTCCGACCGACTCGAGATTGTGGACCAGGCCATTACGCCGGTGGCCAAACGACTGGAGCGCGAGTTTGCGATCGAGTACCTGGGCGCGGATTTCAGTCCGGCGCCATTTCCAAGCCGGGACGAGAGCATCGGGACGCCGTTCGAGCAGCTCGGACTGGAGCGCTTCGGGGCAGCCGGCACGGTCTATGCCGCATCCCTCATCACCCGCGTGCTGAAGAGCGCCTCGCTGAGTCGCTGGGGCTTCAACGGCCTCATGCTGCCCGTGCTGGAAGACAGCGCTCTCGCCGCCGGCACGGGCCACGGCGACTTCACCGTGAATGACCTGCTGCTGTACTCCGCTGTCTGCGGCACTGGCTTGGACACCGTGCCCTTGCCCGGGGACGTCACGGAAGATGAGCTGGCCGGCATCATCCTCGACCTGTCGGCCCTATCCGTCGCGTTGAACCGCAAGCCGCTGACGGCGCGGCTGCTGCCGGTGCCCGGCAAAAAAGCCGGGGAGCCGACGAGCTACGACTTCGACTACTTCGCCAACGGGACTGTCCTGGCGGTGAAGGGCCTCAGCCCGCGCGGGCTGCTGGACCGAGCCTAACCCGCCGGTTCTCCGCCCATGCCGAGCGCCCCGCGAAATGCGGCCAAGGAACCGTGCTACGCTCTCAAAACGGTCCGCGCGGACACGATTTGGCGAGTGGTGTAGTGGTAACACAGCGGCCTTTGGAGCCGTTATCCCAGGTTCGAATCCTGGCTCGCCAGCGAGTTGCATTGATCCTTGCCGCGGTCGTCGCTGTGGCGCTGGCGGCGGTAGTCACGGCAACTGACTCTGCCCGGTAGCATTGGGAGAACTTGGTGATGAGACTCCCGAGCGCAGGGCGCGGCCTCATGCCGCATTGATCTCGCCCCTTTTGCCGCGGTACGGCGAGGCTTCGCTGTCCGACCTAACGCCGTCAATACTGGCCGCTTTAGGGGTGACTGAGTTCCCGAACGTCCTGGACATCCCCGCTTGCAAACATGCCTGCCTGCTGGTGTTTGATGGGTTAGGCTGGGAGCTGCTGCGGGCCAACGCCTTGGAGGCGCCCTTCCTGGCGTCGCTGGCCACCGAAGGCAAGGCCATCACCGCCGGGTTTCCGAGCACCACAGCCGCCAGCGTCGCTTCGATTGGCAGCGGGCTGCCGCCGGGCGAGCACGGGCTGATCGGCTTCACCATGGCGCTGCCGGGCCATTTACGAGCCATGAACGTGCTGCGCTGGACCGTGTATGGCGCCAGCCATCCCACAGACTTGTCGCACAAGGTCGAGCCGGAGCGGCTGCAGCCGCGGCGGACCGCGCTGGAGGTCGCCGTCGAGGCCGGCCTCGACGTGCTGCTGGTCGGGCCGGTTGCGCACGACAAGTCCGGCCTGAGCCGTGCCGCGCTGCGGGGCGGGCGCTTTCAAGCAGCCGTCGCGCCTGGCGACCTCATAGCCGCCGTGCTGGCCAGCCTACGCGGCAGGCGCACCAGCTTCGTGTACGGCCATCACAACGACCTGGACACGGTCGGCCATGTGCGTGGTGCGCAGTCGGAGGCCTGGCGCTTCCAACTGCGGCTGGCAGACCGGATGTGCCAAACGCTGGCCGAGCACCTGCCTTCCGGTTCCACGCTGGTGATCACGGGCGACCACGGCATGGTGGACCTCGCTCCGGAGCAGCGCCTCGACTTGGACGACCACCGCGAGCTGGCCCACGGTGTACGGCTGATGGCGGGGGAGGGCCGGGCCCGCTACCTCTACACCCAGCACGGCGCCGAGCAAGACGTGCTCGACGCCTGGCGAGCAACCCTGGGCGACCGTATGTGGGTCCTGGCGCGCGACGAAGCGATCGCCGCCGGCTGGTTCGGCCCGCATGTGCCCGACGGCATTCGCGGCCGCATCGGCGACGTTATCGCCGCGGCGTTCGAACCGATCGGCATCTTCCAGCGCTCAGTCGACCCAGGCCAAGCGGGCCTGGTAGGCCACCACGGCTCCCTCACAGCCCAGGAGATGCTTGTCCCGCTGCTGATCGTCAGCCGCTAGCCCGGACTGATCCCCCAACTCGTCGTCAGGCTCTGGCCGGGATCGAGCACGCGCAGGCCAAGGCCGTTGTGGAAGGCGTCCGGCGCGCAGGTCATCGGCTCAACGGCCAGACCCTGCCGACGGCGAGAGGCTGGCTGGACGGTGTCGCCGGTGAATATCTGGACGAACTCGAAGCTGCCGTCGAGCCACAGCGTCGTGCCGTCGAGGTGGACGCGGGCCACACCATCGGCGTCACGCTCCAGGCCGGCATACGGCGTGTCCAGCTTGATGCCGCCAATCGCTCGCGGCCGGCGGAAGTCGTAGTCGCTGCCCTCGACAGGCCGCGTCTGGCCGGTTGGGATGCCGCGCTCGTCCAGCTCCAGCCAGCTTCGCGCGGGAACTTGCAGTTGCGCCCCATCGACGAGCCCGGCTGCCGGCCTTAGGTAGGGGTGATGGCCAATCCCGTAGGGAGCGCGACTGGGGCCGACGTTGCGTGCGGTCAAGGACACGCGCAGGCCGGCTTCGGCCAGCGAGTACTCGGCTTCGAGCGACAGCGTGAACGGATAGCCCGGCTGTGGGTGCAGCAGCAGCCGCATGCGAACCGAGCTCGGATCGTGGCTGGCGCAGACCCAGTTGGCCCAACGGACAAGGCCGTGGATAGCGTTGTGCTTGTCCGCTTCGGTCAGCCCCAGCTGGTAACTCTGGCCGTCGAGCTCGTACGAGCCGTCGCGGATACGGTTGGGCCACGGCGCGAGGACGGCGCCGCGGCCGCCGCCGACCATTTCGTCTCCAGGGTAGCCATCGAGCACCGGCTGGCCATCAACTTCGTACTCGCGGATGCCCGCGCCCACTTCGACGACGACGGCGCGCTGGCTGCCGCGGCGCAGCTCGTACTGCTCGCCCGACGGCAACTCGGACGGCCCACCCGGCTGCATCGGCGTCACGGGCGTGCCTCGAGCAGGATCTAGCCTCTCCACTCGCCGTCCGCGTAGAACCGTCACGAGCGAGTCTCCAGCTTGTCGACCCGGTCGCGCAGCTTGCGGTTGTCCTCCGCCAGGCCGTCTAAGCGCTCGCGCATCTGGTGGAGCTCCTCCTCGCGGTCCTGGCCCTCGAGCAGCGCTCGCAATGCCTCCCGTGCGGACCGTCTGATGCGCTCGTCCACGTCGCGCTCAGCCGCGCGCTCCAGCGCGGGGATGGCCTCAGCCTTCTTGCGCCGGCGCAGGACGTTGACGGCCGCGCCGCGGGCGGAGCGGGAGGCGATGCGCTGATCATCCAGCAAGTCCGTGAGGGCGTCGTCGACGCGGCTGTTGTCCTCACCCAGCTTTTCCAGCGCGCGCACGGCAGCGGCCCGAGCCATGTTGGGACGACCATACCGCATCCATTCCAGGGCCAGGTCCACGGCGCGGTCGTCGCGCAGCTCCTTCAGCCCGTCGAGCGCCGCCTGACGGATGACATCGTCGTGCGACTCGCGCTCCAAACCGCTCACAAGCGTCTCGTAGACGCCGCTCTGGCGCGTCCTGCCCAGCGACCGGAATGTCTCGGCTTCGACCAGGTAGCTCTCGTCGCCCTTGGCCGCTTTTTCTCTGAGCGCTTCGGCGACGTCCGGCTCGTGGAAGGCGCCCAGCGCCTCGACGACGCCGCGGCGGGCTTTGGGGTGCGGCAAGTCCATCGATGCCAGGAGCGCCTCCTTGGCCGCGTGCGGCTTGGCGTCGCCCAGGGCCAGCGCGACTTGTCGCTGCACGCCCCAGAAGCCATCCTCGCGCAGCGCGCTGGCCAGCGCCGAAACGGACTCGCGATCGGCCTTCTTCCCGAGCGCTTTGGCGGCGTCGATACGCAGCAGGACGTCCTCATCTTCGGCGAGCTGATGCCGCAGTTGCGGCCCGGGCAAATCGAGGTCGACCGTCTTGAGCACGGCTTGCCCGCCTGGACCCAAGCGAATGCGCTTCGGCTCGCTGTCGAGGTGCAGGGCGAACGTACGCTCGGCGGCGTCCAGATGCACCGGCACGACGCGACTGTCGAAGCCGAGGTCGAAGTCGAGCTTGTACTCGGGTGTGCCGTGCTCGGTGCCCTGGGTCTGCTTGACCGAGACGCTGGCCAGCTTGGCCTTGCGGTCCCAGTTGTAACCCACCTTGAGCTGTGGGTGGCCAGGGGAGAAGACCCACTGCTGGAAGAAGCCCTCGAGGTTGCGGCCGGTCATATCCTCAATGGCGCGCTGCAGGTCGTGCGTAGTGACGTTGCCTTGGCGGTGGCGCTCGAGGTAGTGCTTGATGGAGGCCCACCAGGCTTCGTCGCCCAGCTGCACCCGCAACATGTGCAGCACCATGCCACCCTTCTCGTACAAGTGCCGATCAAACACGTCGGACGGCTCGTTGTAGACGTTGGTGGCGATAGGCCGCTGGTAGCGCTGCCGCGCCTCGCCCAAGTACGACTGCAGCAGGCCAAAGAGGTCGTACAGGAACTCGTCGCGACCGAGGTGATGCTCGCGCCACATGGCCTCGCAGTAGGTAGCGAAGCTCTCGTTGAGCCAGGCGTGGCCCCAATCGCGGCACGTCACCAGGTCGCCGAACCACTGATGGGCCAGCTCGTGGGAGACCAGCGGATCGCTGGAGAAGTCCAGGTGAGCCCGCGCGTCGTGCAGCGTGCGGTCGGTCTGGGTGGTGGCCGAGGTGTTTTCCATGCCGCCGTAGACGAAGTCGGCCACGGCCACCTGGGCATACTTGACGTAGGGGTAGGGCACGCCGGTGGCGTTGGAGAAGAACTCCATCATCGCCGGCGTGTTGCCGAAAGCGCGCCGCCCGTCGTCTTCGCGGCCTGGCTCGACGAAGTAGGATACCGGCACGTCCCGCCAGCGCTCCTCAATCTCGCTGAACTCGCCGGCGGCGAACGTCATGAGATAGGCCGGGTGCGGCACGTCCTGCTTGAAGTGCCAGCGGCGATGGTTGTCCGGCGCCTCGGCCGAGTATTCCAGCTTGCCGTTGGAGACGACGGTCAGCCCTTCGGGCACGGTAGCGATGAGCTCGGTCGTCAGCTTCTGGTTAGGGAAGTCGAAGCTGGGGATCCAGTAGCGGGCGTCCTCGGCCTGACATTGGGTCCAGATTTGGCGCGGCCGGTCGGGATAGCCTTCGTCCGGCTCGAGGAAGTACATGCCCTTCCGGGGCTCGGCGGCGTAGCGGATCGAGAGCGTCAGCTCCTCGCCGTCGCCTTCGGGCTCGACCGTCAGCTTGCCCTCGCTGTGGCTCCAGCTCCGGGCCGGGCCGACTTCCAGCACCTCCATCTCGGCCGCGTCGAGCACGATATCTCCCGGCTCGCCCAGCATCGAGGCGCGCCGCAAGGTGTACGTGGCAACGCCCTCGACGCGCTTGCGGTCGGGGTCAACGCCAATCTCCAGCCGGAGGTGCTCGGCCCGGTAGCGGCGGTCGGGTGCGTAGTGGGGCCTGTCGCCGGGGAGGTTGAAAGGATGACGCTCAGCCATACGCAGGCAATCGTAAGGGCTGCTAGCCTGTTGCGGTGCAGACTCGGCTCGACCACGTCATGATCGTGGTCCGCGACCTCGAGCGGGCGGCATCGGTCTACCAGGGTCTCGGCTTCCGCGTCATCGACGGCGGGCGCCACACCAGCATGGGCACGTACAACAAGATCGTCCGCTTCGGTCTGGACTACCTGGAGCTGCTGGCTGTCCACTCCGAGGAGGAGGCCTCAGGCTTCGCCAGCCGGCGAGCCATCATGGATTTCCTGCGCTCTCGGGAGGGGGCCTTCACCTATGCCCTGGCCGTCCGCGGCCTGCCCGCCGAGGCGCCAGCCGGCGAGGACCGCGAGCGCAAACGGCCGGACGGCACCACTCTGCGCTGGCGGACGGGCTACCAGAACTTCATGGGCGAGCAGCCCGTGCGGCCCTTCCTGATCGAGTGGGAGGAGCCGGACCACGAGCTGCTGGCCCGCTACGAGCGCGAGGGCGAGTCGGGCGGCCACCCCAATGGCGCGTCGGCCTGGACGGGCATCACCATCGGCGTTCCGGCCGTTGCCGCTGCGCGCGCCGCGTACCTCGAGATGCTGGGCGGCGCGCAGCCAGCCGGGGTCAGCTTCGTGTCCGGGGACCAAATCGAGCGGCTGACCATCCAGACGGCCGGTGAGCCGCGGGTCATCCCGGCCGAGCAGGCCTGCGGAGTGACCATCGAACTGAGCCGCCAGCGCGAGGGAATTCCGTCCCGGCAATGGACGGATAGCCATACTGGTGCCGCGCTACACGGCCGACCATTGGTGGATTTATAGTCCGACTATTGGTGGATTTCGAGACGTCCATTGAAGTATAATATGGGCGACCACTGAAGGAGATATCCATCGACTGCTGAGGGATTAGGCAAGGACGATCATGGCCACAGACGCGACTAGCATTGTTACCAGGCACCTGGAAGCCGTCGTGGCGGAACGACTCACGGAAGAGCCGGTGGTGGTCCTGAACGGGGCGCGGACCGTGGGCAAGAGCACGCTCCTGCAGGGCTGCGCACGGGACCACGGCGTCGATGTGCTCGATCTCGACGATCTGGCGGCTCGCCAGGCGGTGGAGGCTGACCCGGCATTGTTCGTCAACAGCGCCGAACTGGTCTGCATCGACGAATTCCAACACGTCCTGCCGGTGCTTGACGCCATCAAAGCGCAGCTGAACCGCGAGCTGCGGCCCGGGCGCTACCTGCTGACGGGATCCACCCGCTACGCCACGCTGCCCGCCGCGAGCCAGTCGCTCACGGGACGGGCGCACGTCGTCACCGTCTGGCCGCTCTCGCAGGGCGAGCTACGAGGCCAGCGTGAGACGTTCCTGGACATGCTGGTCAGCGACCCCGCCCGGCTGGCTACGCCGGCTGTGTCCTCGACGAGTCGCCAGGACTACGAGCAGATGATCCTGACCGGCGGCTTTCCCATTGCCCTGGCGCGGAAGACGGCGGAGTCGCGGCGTCGGTGGTTCCGGGACTTCCTTGACATGGTGGTCGAGCGTGACGTGCTGGAGATCCGCAAGGTTCGCCAGCGCGATGTGCTGCCCGAGATCCTTCGCCGCCTGGCGGCCCAAACCGCTCAGCTCCTGAACCCCGCCGCGGTCGCTCGTACCATCGAACTCGACAAGAGCACCGTCAACGACTTCATCCGGCTGCTCGAGTCGGTGTTCCTGGTCCATCGGCTGGGAGCCTTTGGACGCACCCTGTCCTCTCGCGCCAACCACTCACCCAAGGTGCACCTGGTCGACAGCGGGCTCGCCGCCTACCTGCTGGGCATCACCGATAGCCGCCTGGCTGCCCGGGCGACGGCCACCTTGACGGAATTCGGCCACATCATCGAGACGTTCGCGGTGAACGAGGTCTTGAAGCAAGCCGGCTGGGCGCAGTCCCCCGTTACCTTCAGCCATTTCCGTACGAAGGATGGCCAGGAGCTGGACCTCGTGTGCGAGACAGAAGATGGTCGTATCGCCGGAGTGGAAGTGAAGGCTGCAAGCCGCGTCGAGGACAACGACTTTCGGGGGCTTCGCCTGTTGCGAGACAAGCTTGGCAGCGACTTCGTGGGGGGCGTGGTGCTGTACCTTGGTCCCCGTTCCTACACCAGAGAGGACAGACTCCACGTGCTCCCCCTAGATCGCCTTTGGAGCTGACCTGGGCTAGTCGGCCAGCACCCTCGGCAGCACCTCGTTGACCACTTTCTCGAACTGCGTCGCCTGATCCCAGGAGCACAGCCGCAGGGCGATCTCGCCGATGCCGGTGTGCTTCCAGGCCCGCAGGGACTCGACGCAATGGTCCACGCTGCCGATGGCGGCCCACTGGTCGATGCGCTCGGGCGTGA
>DAIUFO010000089.1:4599-11821 GCA_036844545.1 Chloroflexota bacterium | reverse complement strand
GCCAGCCGCTTGGAAGCTCGCGCTTGCTTGGCGGTCTCTTGGACGACAGGCTTCCAGGGCAGCCCCGCGGTCCAGTTCACCAGCCAGTCCAGCAGAGTCGTGAATGCCCATGCCGGCCACAGGAAGACCGCACCGAGCGGCAGCCACACACTCCCGAGCCCTGCTCCCAGGCCGCCAAAGATCATGATCGGCGCCAGCAAGGGCATGCCCAGCAGGTTGGCGACCGGCGAGATGAGGCTTACCACGTGGAAGCTGTCAGCCAGCACCGGCACGTCGAACGCCGTCGCCGCCAAAGAGGCCCCCATTGCCTCGGCAAGCGCCAGCGCCGCCATGCGTCCAAGCCGTCCCCACCAGCCGGCAGCCGGCAGCCTCGCAGCCGGGCCGCGGAACCACCGCGCCAGCGGCTCCGCAAGGACCGCGATGCCGAGTACCGATAAGCACGACAGTTGCAAGCCGGCGTCCTGCACCTCCAACGGGCTGAGGCCCACGATCGCCAGCACCGCGATGGCCAGCGCCGCCACCTGGTCGTGGGGCCGGCCCATCAGGGCGGCAAACACTACCAGCCCAGCCATGATCGCCGCCCGGACAGCGGAAGGCGTCGCGCCGGTCAACACGGTGTAGCCGCCGATGCCCGCCAGCACCGATGCCGAAACGACCAGCCGTGCGAACAGCCGCGCGGACGTCCGGCGCAGGATCCACAACCCGATCATCTGCAGCCCCGCCGCCAGCAAGCTCAATTTGAAGCCGCTGATGACAACCAGGTGGACGGTCCCGGTGTTAACCAGGGCCTGCTGCTCGTTCTTGGGCAAAGCGCCGCGGAGGCCCAGGATCGTCGCCTTCAACGTGGCGGCGACCGGATCTGGCAGAGTCTGGCCGATCGTGTCCCCTAACCGCTGCCGCAGCCGCGACATCCCGACGAGTACCGGATTCGCCTGTGGGTTGGCCAACCAGCTCACCCGCAGGTAGCTCATCGAAGCCAGCACACCCTGCCGGCCGAGCGCTTCGATGGCGCCGGCGCCGCTCAGCGCTTGCAGCCGGCCACGCAGCTGCAGGTACTCGCCATATTCATGATCCGGCCAGTGCGGCACGCTCACCAGCACCTTCGCTCCCAGCGGCTCCCAGGAATCGCCGTTCCTCACCAGCACGTCCGACAACGTCAGGCTCGTGGTCCGCCCCCGCGGCGCCGGATCATCAGCGACCAGCCCGCGGATTTGCTGCTGGGCCCCGCCGAAGCGCACGACCTGAGTCTTGGCGTTCGCCATGTGGTCGAGGCTCGCCTGCATCCGCCAAGCGCCGACCTGTGCTGCCAGAGCCGCTGTCGCCAGGAGGACGATGGCTCCTACAAGCCTCGCAAACGCGAGCTTCCGTACAAGGATCGCCACGCCTACCGCCGCGCCGCCGAGCCCCAGCAACACCGGCGCACTACCGAGCGACTCGGCGAATACCGCCCCGCCGCATAGTCCCAGCGCCGCGGCGACTGACGCCCCTGACGGAACCAGACGCTGCCTGTTGCCTCTGGTGTTGGCCGCCGCGAGTGGCGCCGACGTGACTTGGGCGGCGACAACTCCCTCCGGAGGCGCGCCTTGCACGGCGTCGCCAGCCTCGTCGGCTGCAAGTGGGGCTGCGCTGGGAGCAGCCTTGTCCGCGACCGCCATAGCGTTAGCCGGCCGTGACTTGTGCGCGAATGCGGCTCAGTTGGTCGTCCGGAACCGGAACCAGCCGCAAGTCGTCAACGGTCCGAAACGGCCCATGCTGGCGGCGGTAGGCGACGATGCGCGTAGCCAGCGCCGAGGGAATGCCCAACCCATCACGCAGTTGTGTGGCTGACGCGGTGTTGACGTTCACAGCCTTCACTGTGAGATTTGCTGCCGGCTCCCCCACCTTCGGCACGAAGATCTCCTCCTCGTCCCTCACCCGCGCCGCCAAGTTCACCCGCGGCATGTCCGCGCCAGGCACGAACCCGCCCGCGGCGGTGACGGCATCCTCTATCCTGCTGTCCGGCGGCAGCCCATACACGCCCGGCCGCGCCACGGCTCCGGTGACATACACCCGAATCTCGGCCGAAGCCGCGGTGGCGCTCGCGCTGGCCGGCCTAGGAGCAGGCGGTGTCGCCGCCACGACCGCTGGCCGCGGCGCCGAGCCGCACCCCGCCAGCGCCAGTACGAAAGAAATCCAAAGCAGCCGAGCCGCTATTACTGGGCAGAATACGCGCTGTCTCAGCCGCTGGTCAAGGCTTCGCGCCAGCCAGCGTACAGCCCCCTTGATGGCGTCGTACAGGGCGGTGATGCTGACATACGAAGACGTCAATGGAAGACCACGCCCGCGTCTACCGGCAGGGTTTGGCCGGTGATGGTGTCGCTGCGGGCGAAGGCGACGATCTGGGCGGCAACGTCCTCCAGCTTCGCGGACCGGCCCAGCAGGGACACGCGCTTGGTGTCGTCGATGAAGGCGTCGGACAGGTTCACCGTCATGCCCGTGCCTTCCATGAGGCCGGGGGCCACGGCGTTGACCAGCACGTGTGGGGCGAGGGCGACGGCCAGGCAGCGGGTGAGGTGGATCACGCCGGCTTTGGAGATCGCATAGGCGATAGAGCTGCCGGAGGGTCGCAGGCCGGCGATGGAGGCCACGCTGATGATGCGCCCTTGCTGCTGGCGCTGCATGACCGGCGCCACGGCTTTGGAGCACAGCCACGGGCCCTTCAAATTGGTGGCCAGGATGCGGTCCCACAGTTCGTCGGTCATGCCGTCCAGGTCGGTGAACTCGACCCATTGGTTGATGCCGGCGTTGTTGACCAGCACGTCGATGCGCCCGAACTCGGCCAGCGCGTCGTCGACGAGTGCCGATGCCCCCGCGTTGGAGGCAGTGTCGCCCTGGCGCTGGACAACGCCTGGGATGATCCGGCCGTTGTCTACCTGCACCATGTCCACTGCCATGACGCGGCTCCCAGCCGCCAGGAATGCCTCGCAGATTCGGCTGCCGAGCCCGCCGCGACCGCCAGTGACCACGACGGCAGCATTTGTCAGCTCCATGGACCACCCCGCCGGCCCCAGGCTCCCTCACCCTGCCCTCGCCCGCCGCGGCGGGCGAGGGTAATCGAGGCGAGCTCCATCAGGCTGCCTCCCGGACTACCGTTGCGTCCATCGTTTGGCCACCGAACCAGTGCTGGCTGCGCAAGCTCATAACGCGGGTATTCTAGGGCGATGGTCACCCCCCACCGCATCGATTGCCACGTCCACTACCACGCTTCGGCCTTTGCCGAGATGCTGCTGTCACACCAGGGCACGACCGGCGCCAACGTGCCCATCCGCGGCTTCGTATCCTCGCGGCCGGCGTGGCACGACCTGACCGCTTTGCGCGAGGTGATGGACCAGACCGAGGTGGAGCTGGGCGTGATCATCCCCGTTGCCAGCACGCTGCTGGGCTTAGCACGCTCAGGACCGGGCGCCAACGAAGCCTACAACCGTTCCCTGTCCGAGGATCTCGAGCGCGGTGGCCAAGGTCGCTTCCTCGGAGCAGCGGTAGTCGACCCCTTCGGTGGCAAAGACGAGGTGGCACAGCTCGAGCGTTCGCTGAAGCTGCCGCACATCGGCGGGATCGGGCTGGTGGCTGGCTACGAGGGCGTGGCGCTCGACGATGCGGGCTTCGAGCCGCTGTGGGAGGTTGCTCGCGAGCATAATGTGCCGGTCCTGGTCCACCCCAGCCTGGTGGCGCGCAGTTGGGTCGAGACCCTGCGGCTGGACAACAACATCCTCGAGGCAGGCCTCGGCTTCCTGCTCGACGACGCGCTGTGCATCCTGCGGATGGTCATGAACGGCGCCTTCGACCGCTACCCGGACGTGCGCTTCATGTTCTGCCAGCTGGGCGGCTTTGCCCACGCCTGCTGCGCGCGCTGGGACTTCCACCGCAAACAGCACCAGCTCATGAGCGCTGCCGCCGGCCGGCCGCTGCCCGATTGGGCCAACCACGCCCTGGAGGAGTACCTCGGCCGTATCTGGCTCGACACGCACTCCGTGGATCGCCACCTTCTGCGCCTGGTGCTGGCTGTGGCCGGCGACCACGCCATCGTCCTCGGCGGCGACTACCCTCTGACGCTGCCAGAGGACGGTGTCCTCCACAACATGGCCGAGCTCGATGCCCTCGGCGTCTCCGCCGCCACAAAGGCCAACATCGAGCGCGAAAACGCGCTCCGCCTGCTCGGCCGCTGAGCTAGAGTACGGCCATGGCCATCGAAGTCGTGCCTGCTGTGGAGATTGTCAAGAAGCTGACGCCCGACGACGTGCTGCGCATGATGCTGGCGGGGGAGCTGAACCCCGACTACAACTACGAACTCGATGATGGAGAGCTGATCGAAGTGCCACCAGCATTTGGAGACCATGGCAGGAGGAGTGCGAGTTTCGTAGGCAAGTTTTATGTGCTTTCTGAGAAAGCTGGCGGATGTGTCTTCGATTCAAGCACCGGATTCCTTGTCGGAGCTGACTTCAAGCAGCTGCGTTCGCCGGACGCGGCCTACATTGGGCCGGCGCGGGCCCAAGCCTCGTATCCTCAGTGGGTTTTGGGCGCTCCGGACGTTGCCGTGGAGGTGCTGCCGCAGGACCAGCACACGGATCGGTACGCTCGGGCGATCGTCCGGGAGTATTTCGAGGCCGGCGCTCAAATCGTGTGGCTGGCCGATCCCGTCAAGAAGGAAATCCGCGTGTACCGCCCTAATTCCGACGAGTTCACCATCTACCGGCGCGACGGTGTGCTCACCCTCGAGCCGGTCGTCGAGGGCTTCGCTCTGAAAGTCTCGGACATCTTTCCCTAGTCCAAATAGATCTTCAGTGAGGCGGTCACATCCTCCTCACCGAAGCCCCGCTCGACAGCTTCCATCAGCAGCGCGTTGGCGGCTTCGAAGAGTGGTGTGGGTTGGGCCATCTCGGCGGCGCTGTCTGCGATGAGATTGCCGTCTTTGAGGAGGCCGTTCAGGCTGGCTCGGCCGGGGGTGTGGTCGCCGGCTAGGAAGCCGGGCAGGCTGCGCTCGAGCATGAAGCCGCGGCCCCAGGCGTTGTTGATGATCTCGCCGAATACCTGCCCGTCCACACCGGCTTTGCGCGCCAAGGCAAAGGCCTCAGCGGCGGCGAACTGCTGGACGATGACCAGCAGCTGGTTTGCCAGCTTCAGCGCCTGTCCGCTGCCGCTGGGGCCAACGTAGCGGACAGTCTTGCCCATGGCTTCCAATGCCGGGCAAACCCGTTCGAACACCGGCCGTTCGCCACCGGCCATGATGGCTAGGGTAGCCGCGCGCGCCCCCTCCACTCCGCCACTGATCGGCGCGTCCAGGAACAGCACCCCGCGTTCGCCGCACACCTGGGCGATGCGCCGCGTGAGCGCGAGCCCGGTGGTGCCATGGTCCACCAGCACTTGGTCCGGGCGCATGGCGTGCAGTGCTCCAGCGCCGAACAGCACCTCCTCCACCGCCGCCGGGTTCTTGAGGCAGACGTGTACGGCGTCGGCTTCGTGGACGGCCTTCTCGAGGACCTCTCCTCGGTGAGCTCCAGACGAGACCAAAGCCGCGGCCTTGGAGGCGGTGCGGTTCCAGACCGTGACGTCGAACCCGGCCTTCAGGAGGTTGGCCGCCATCGGCGCGCCCATGATGCCGGTGCCCAGGAAGGCGATGCGCAGCTTGTCAGGCATGATGGGCGCTAGCCTACAACAGTGACTATCCGCCCGGGCACGGCCGAGGACATCCCGGCTGTCCTGCCACTAGTCGCCAAGACCATCGCCTTCCACGAGGAGCTCGATCCGGCTCGCTTCGGAGCGGCGCCCCAGGCGCATCGCCGCTACGACGGCTGGATGCGGCGGACCGCCGGCAACGAGGATGGCGCCTTCTTCGTGGCCGAAGACGGCGGCCAGGTAATCGGCTTCGTCCTCGGGCAAATCCAAGAGGAGTATGCGATGTATCGGACTGGCCGCTACGGCATGGTCCACGACCTGTGGATCGAGCCGGAGCACCGCCGCAAGGGCCTGGCCAAGGCGCTCATGCTGGCGGCGCTGGACCATTTTCGGCGAGCAGGCATCGGGCAGGTGCGCTTGGACAGCGCCGCCGGGAACGGCGCCGCTCAGCGATTGTTCGCCGAGTGTGGCTTTCGCCCGAGCGTCACGGAAATGCTGACCGAGCTGTGAGGAAGTGCCGGCAAGCGTCCTATGCCGCTGGCTGAGCAAGCTCCTTCAACGCTCGGCGGATGAAGACGCGGACGGTGTTCTTGCGCTGGACGATGGTGCCCGACGTGTTGTCCACCGGATGGGCCTCCTTGTAGCCGGCTTCCGCGGCTGCCTCGATGACCTCCGGCGTCAGCCGCTGCCCCCGCAGCGCGCTCTCGACTGAGCGCAGCGGCAGTGGCGCCGGGAACATACCCGTCGTAGCTGTGCGCACCTCAGCCACAGTGTCCCCGTCCAGCCGCAGACCAACAGCCACACCGGCGATGGGGAAGTCGAACGACTCGCGGTCGCGCAGCTTCCAATAGGACGTGCGCCAGCCAGCCGCCGCCGGCACGTAGATGTCGGTCAGGACCTCGTCGCGCTCGATCTTCAGGAAGGTGATGCCGTCGTTGCGGTACAGATCGGCCAGGTTCACCTGCCGCTCGGCCATGGCGCTTCGGATGGAGACGGATGCGCCCAAGACGGTCAGCACCGGGACAGTGTCCGCTGAGTGGGCTGCCAAGCAGATTGGGCTGCTGGTCGCCACCCGGCAGATGGTGGCGTCCTTTTTCATGCAGAAGCCGAGCGCCTGACGCCAGAAGAAGCTCTGGTTGTAGTAATTGCAGCGTGTGTCCAGGCACAGGTTGCCGCCGATGGTGCCGGCGTTGCGCAGTTGCGGCGTCGATATCGACGCCGCGGCCTTGGCCAGCGCCGGGAAGGCGCGTACCAGCTCCGGCTGGCTTTCGACCGTCTCCAGCGGCGTGGAAGCGCCGATGTGGAAGCCGCCGTTATTGGGCCGGACGTAGTTCAGCTCAGCCAGGTGGCCGATGCCGATCAGGTGCTTGGGCGTGAACAGCTTGCGCTTCATGTTGGGCAGCAGGTCGGTGCCGCCAGCCACCAGCATGGCGTCCGGCCGGAGCTCGCGCAGCATCGTCAGCGCCTCGGCCAAGCTGTCCGGCCGGTGATAGCGGAAGGCAGGCAGTCTCAGCATCAGCGCTCTCAGTCCCCTCTCCCGCCGCGGCGGGCGAGGGGACCCTGTGGCTGG
>DAIUFO010000089.1:0-4589 GCA_036844545.1 Chloroflexota bacterium | reverse complement strand
GGAGAGGGCTAGGGTGAGGGAACCCAAGGCGCAGCCGGCAAAGCGGCCTAGCGGCCGCGACACCCTCACCCTAACCCTCTCCCGCAAGCGGGCGGGGGGATTTGGGTTGCGGCGCTCGCCGCAGCGCCTTGAGCACGTCCGTGGGCGTGATTGGCACCTTGTCGAAGCGGATGCCGATGGCGTCGTACACCGCGTTGGCGAAGGCCGGCGGGAAGGGGTTCAGCGGGCCCTCGCCGGCTTCCTTGGCGCCGTACGGCCCCTCCGGATCGTCCGTCTCGACCAGGATGACCTCGATCTCCGGCGTCTCCAGGAAGGTCGGGATCTTGTAGTCGAGCAGCGTAGGCTTCTTGTGCAGCCCACCCCGGAAGACTTGCTCCTCGCCCAAGCCCTCCGCCAGGCCCATGTACACGCAGCCCTCGATCTGGGCCTCGGCGTTGGTCGGGTTCAGCGCCTTGCCGAGATCGTGCGCTGCCCAGGCCTTGTCGATCTTGATCTGGCCGGTCTCCACGTCCACGTGCAGCTCCACGACACCCGAAGTGTAGCTGTAAGCGGGGGTGATGCCGACAGTGCCGCCGCGATAGCCGGGCGCGTTCAGCGGTGGCGTGTAGCTGCCGGTGGCGCCCAAGGTGCCGTGCTTGCCCTCGGCCTTTTGGGCTGCCTGGTCGAAGTCCATGTAGTGGTCGGGATTGTCGATCTCGAAGATACGCCGCCAGGCGGCCGTGAGCCGGTCCTCCGGCACCTCCAGGAACTCCGAGGCGGCCTCGAACAGCAGCTTGCGCAGCTTGCGGGCGCCGTCGCGGGCGGCGTTACCGGCCATCAAGGTCACGCGGCTGGAGTAGCTGCCTAGGTCCACCGGCGTCAGGTCGCTGTCGCCGATCAGTACGCGCACGTCCGAGACCTCGATGCCCAGCTCCTCGGCCACGACGTAGGCCAGCGTGGAATCGCAGCCTTGGCCGATGTCGGCCACGCCACAGAACACCGCCACGCCGCCGCCGCGGTCGATCTTGAGCTGCACGCCGGTGTGCGGCATGTCGTTCCAGTAGATGGCCGTGCCCGCGCCGCTCATGTAGGCGCTGGAGGCGATGCCGATGCCGTGGCCGAAGGGCAGCTTGCGGTGCTTGCCCTTCCAGCCGGAGCGCTCCACGCAGCGGTCGATTGTTTCGACCAGCCCGCAGGTGGTGATCTGGAAGCCGCTGACGGTCTTGGACCAGGGTGGAATGGCGATTTGCTTGCGCAGCTCCGCCGGGTCCCGCCCCAACTGCTCGGCGATCTTGTCGAGATGGACTTCGATGGCGAACCGCGGCTGGGTCGAGCCGTGCCCCCGCTTGGGCCCGCAGGCCGGCTTGTTGGTGTAGTAGCGGGTGCTGTCGAAGCGGAAGGTATCCGTCACGTATGTAGTCGGGATCAGGCAGCCGGTGTAGAACGTAGTAGCGATGCCGTAGCTGGCGTAGGCGCCGCCGTCCAGCAACGTTTGAGACTCGACGGCCTTGAGATTGCCCTGTGCGTCGATGCCCGTTTTCAGCTTGATCTTGACCGGGTGGCGGCCGCGGTGCGCGTAGAACACCTCCTCACGGTCGAGCGTGATCTTCACCGGCCGGCCGCACTTCTTGGACAGCAGCACCGCCGCGGCTTCGTGCGAGAAAGGATCGGCTTTGCCGCCGAAGCCGCCGCCCACCGGCGGAGCAATGATGCGGACGTGGCTCAGCGGCAGCTGGAAGACCTTGGCGATCTCGCGGTGGATGTAATGCACCACCTGGGTCGCCGTCCACAGTGTCAGCTTGCCGTCGGCGCTCCAGTCAGCGACTGCCGAGTGGGTCTCGATGGGCACGTGGTTGCTGCCCTCGAACCAGTACTCGCCTTCGAGCACGGAGTCCGAGCTGGCGAAGGCCTCGTCCAGATCGCCGAACTCCAGCTTCACGTTCTTGAACACGTTGGCGTGCTTGGATTTGTTCGGGTGAATCTTGGGCTTGGACTCGTCCATTGCCTGCTCCATGGTCATGATCGGCTCGAGCACCTCGTACTCGACCTCGATCAGCCGGCAGGCTTCCTCGGCAGTCTCCTCGTCCACCGCCGCCACGGCGGCCAGGGCATCGCCCACGTAGCGCACCTTGTCGAGCGCCAGCGGGTACTCGTCGACGGTGGTGGGCATGATGCCCCACTCCCGCGGCAGGTCTTGGCCCGTACACACCGCCACCACGCCGGGCAGGTGCTGCGCACGGCGAGTATCAATCGACCGGATATTGGCGTGCGGGTGCGGACTGCGCAGCAGCCGCCCAAACACCATGCGCGGCAGCACCAAATCGTCCGTGAAGCGGGCGGTGCCGTCGACCTTGGCCCAGGCGTCGATCTTCGGCAGGCGCTTGCCGATGATGAACAGCTCGGGAGATGCCACTTATCCCCTCGCCCGCTATTCGCCGTCCGCGTAGGACCGGGAGAGGGTTAGGGTGAGGGTGTCGCCGTCCACAGGCGGCTCCTCGTTACAGTGAGCGCTCGCTCCGGCGAGGCTCGGGGTTCCCTCACCTAGCCTCTCCCGCCGCGGCGGGAGAGGGACTGATTGCTCCAGCCGCAAGGCGCGGGCAGCCATCTGCACCGCGTCGACGATCTTCTGGTAGCCCGTGCAGCGGCACAGGTTGCCGGCCAGCGCCTCGCGGATGTCCTGCGTCGACGGGTCCGCATTGCGCGCCAGCAGCTCCTTGGCGGTGAGCAGAATGCCGGGGATGCAGTAGCCGCACTGCACCGGGCCGAACTCGGCGAAGGCCTTCTGCAGCGGATGCAGCTTGCCCTCGACGGCCATGCCTTCGATGGTCTCGATCCGGCGACCCTCAACCTGGCCGGGCAGCAGCAGGCACGACAGCATGGGTTTGCCGTCCACCAGGACCGTGCAGGCGCCGCATTCGCCAAGCTCGCAGCCGTGTTTGGTGCCGGTGAGGTGCAAATCCTCTCGCAAGATCTCCAGCACGCTGCGGTGCTCCGGTGCCGCGACGGTGCGCCTCTCACCATTGACGTGCAGCTCGATCAAGCTTCGTTCGACCATGTGGAGAGGATACCTTTCACCCACTCGCGCGTTCAGGCGACAATGCCCGGCATGGCTGGAGATAACGTAAGCGCGCTGCTGTTCGACGTGTTTGGCACGGTGGTGGACTATCGCGGCACCATCATTCGCGAAGGCGCCGAGCTGGATCCGAGCATCGACTGGGGCGCCCTTTCCGACAGCTGGCGAGGCCTGTACCAGCCCTCGCTCGACAGAGTCCGCAAAGGCGAGCTGCCCTGGACCAAGCTGGACGATTTGGAGCGCATGGCTCTCGACCAGGTGCTGGCCGAAAGAGGTATCGCCAGCCTCAGCGAGGCTCAGAAGCAGCATCTGAATCAAGTCTGGGAGCGGCTGGACGCCTGGCCCGACGCGGCGCACGGCCTCGCCCGGCTGAAGGCCAAGTACACCATCTGCACGCTGTCCAACGGCAGTGTCCGCCAGATGGTCGGCATCGCCAAGCATGCCAACCTACCGTGGGACCTGATCCTGTGCGCCGAGGTCTTCCACGCCTACAAGCCGGACCCGCGCACCTACCTGGGCGCTGCCGAGCTGCTGCAGCTCGAACCAGCGGAGGTCATGATGGTTGCCGCCCACGTCTACGATCTACGGTCCGCTCGGTCGCATGGTTTGGGCACAGCGTTCGTCGCCCGCCCGCTGGAGTGGGGCCCTGGCGGCAAGGTCGATCGGCCGGAGGCCGGCGAGTTCGACCTCGTGGCGAGCGATTTCGCCGATCTAGCCAGCCAGCTCGGGGCGTAACGTCCCCCGTCTTCCCGTCGTGTAGAATGCTGCGTCAAATCAAGCGACAGGAGATTCAGCGTGCGCAAGCTCATTGGTCCGATTGCCATTTCCCTGCTGCTGGCGGCCTGCGGCGGAGGCGCCCCCGCCGGCGCTCCCGGCGCAAGCACGGCGCCAGCCGGCGCGCCGTCGGCTAAGCCCAGTGCGCCGGCCAGCGTGGCGGCGGCCGGCTCGAGCGCCAGCGCGGCGGCCAGCGCCAAACCGGCGGCCAGCGGCAGCGCGGCTGTTAGTGGAGCCGCGGCAGCGAGCGGCGAGATCAAGCTGGGCGCGGTGCTGCCCATCACCGGCCCCTTCGCCGCGTCCGGCAAGTACTTCCAGCAGGGCTATCAAATGGCCATCGACGAGGTCAATGGCGCCAGCGGCGTGGCGGTTGGCAGCCAGAAAATGAAGGTCACGCTCGACCTGCTCGACGACGGCAGCGACGGCACCAAGAGCCGCGCGCTGGTCGAGAAGCTGGTCACCCAGGACAAAGTCAACGAGCTGCTGGGCGGCTATGACACCAGCCTGGTCCAAGCCCAGGAAGTCGTGCCCGACCAGTACAAGATCCCGTACGTCGAAGGCGGCGGCGCGGCCTCGGCCATCTTCCAGCGCGGCTACAAGTACATCTTCGGCACGCTCCAAACCATCGATCTGCTGGGCAAGATCACCATGGAGTTCCTCCAGAGCGAGGTCGACCAGGGACATCTGCCCAAGCCCACCAAGATCGCGCTAGTGTGGGAGAACACCGACCATGGCAAGGACTACCAAAAGGGCGTTCAGGACT
>DAIUFO010000088.1:0-11843 GCA_036844545.1 Chloroflexota bacterium | reverse complement strand
TGGGTAAGCTGGACGGCCGCGTCGCCATCGTCACCGGCGGCGGCAACGGCATTGGGACTCGTTACTGCAAGGCAATCGCCGGCGAAGGCTCGGCCGTCGTCGTGGGCGAGGTGGACGGCAAGGCCGCCGTCCGCGTTGCCGACGAAATCTGCGAGGACGGCGGCCGCGCCATCGCCGTCCAGACCGACGTTTCGGACAGCAAATCCGTGGCGAACATGGTCGATCAGGCCATCAAGGAGTTCGGCAAGATCGACATCCTGGTCAATAACGCGGCGGTGTTCGCCACTATCCCCATCTCCCGCGTCGGCATCGAGGACCTCTCCGAGGAGGAGTGGGATCTCGTCTACCGCGTGAACATGAAGGGCATGTTCCTGGTGGCCAAGGCCGTCGTGCCGCATATGAAGAAGCAGCGCTACGGCAAGATCGTGAACATCGGTTCGGGCAGCATGCTCGAGGGGGCCGGCGGGCGCGCGCACTACACCTCGGCCAAGGCCGCGGTCGTCGGCTTTAGCCGCGTCCTGGCCCACGAGCTGGGCGACTTCAACATCTGTGTCAACACCCTGGCCCCGGGCTCGACGCTCAGCGAGGCCAATCCCACGCCCGAGATCATCAAGATGCGCGAGGCCGCCATCGGCCGACGTGTCATCAAGCGCATCCAAACGCCCGAGGACCTGCTTGGTCCGATGCTGTTCTTGGTGTCGCCGGACAGCGACTTCATGACCGGCCAGATGGTCGTCGCCGACGGCGGAGCCAACTTCTACTAGATGGCTGGTCTCAAGGTCGACGTCCACGCCCACCTCTACTCCCGCGATTATCTGGCTGAGCTGGACCGCATCTTCGCCAACCCCCAAACGCCGCGTGAGCGGGCCACCGCCGCTACCTTGCAAGGCAAGATCAAGAAGGACTCGGCCATGTGGAACGCCGAGGAGCGCCTGGAGTTTCTGGACGAGGTTGACGTCCAGTACCAAATCCTGTCGCTGTCCGTCCCGCAGGCTTACGAAGGCAACCAGGCCGACCGTCTGAAGCTGGCCCAAATCAGCAACGACGATTTCGCCAGCACCGTCGCCAAGCATCCCAAGCGCTTCCTGGGTTTCGGCAGCCTGCCGCTGCCCCACGTGGACGACTCGCTGAAAGAGCTGGAGCGCTGCCTCGACCAGCTCGGCATGGTGGGCGTGTGCCTCGGCACCAATTGCGACGGCCAGTGGCTGGACAATCCCGACCTGCGCCCGGTGTTCGACGAGCTCGACCGCCGCCAGACGGTCATCTTCCTGCACCCGCTTACAGCCGTCTGCATCGAGGGCGTGACCGACTTCAACCAGAGCGCCGACCTGGCCTATGTCTATGACACAGCGGTCACCGTCTATCGCATGCTGTTCAGCGGCATGTTCGATCGCTACCGCAAGCTGAAGCTGATCGTGCCCCACCTGGGCGGCATGCTGCCGGCGCTCGTGGGACGCTTTGGCAAGTCCTACAGCGTCAATCCCGCCTGCAAGACACCACAGCGGGTCCCGTACGAGTATATGAAAGAGTTCTATTACGACGTCGTCAGCTACTTCGTGCCGGCGCTGCACATGGCCGCCAACGCCTTCGGCACGGACCACCTTTTGCTGGGCAGCGACTACCCCTTCGCCATTGGCGATTTGCGGGCCGCCATCCAATCGGTCGAGGAAGCCTTCGGCCCCGAGGACCAAGCCAAGATCTTCGGCGACAACGCAACGGCACTCTTTCCGGCACTCTCAATCGTCCCCTCGCCCGCCGCGGCGGGCGAGGGTTCTATTTCCGGCGCTAAGCGGCAGCTAATTCCGGAAAGGCCAGGCCGGCCTTGGCCACTTGCCCGGGCAGGGTTCGGCCAATCACGCCTTCGATCCACTGCGACGTCTCCAGCAGCTTGTCGAGGCGAATGCCGGTGTGGATGCCCATGGCGTGGAGCATGTGCACCAGGTCCTCGGTGCAGATGTTGCCGGTCGCGCGCGGCGCGAAAGGGCAGCCGCCGAGGCCGGCGATGGAGCTGTCGAAGTTGGTGACGCCCTCGGACAACGCGGCCAGCACGTTGGCAAAGCCGCTGCCGCGGGTGTTGTGGAAGTGGCAGGCGATGCGGTCCACGGGGCTCGTCTCCTTGGCGACTTGCAGCAGCGCCGCCACGTGGGCGGGGTCGGCCATGCCGGTGGTATCGGCGAAGCTGACCAGGTCCATGCCGGCTTCGATGCCCTGGTTCGCGAGATCGACCACGCGGGCCGGATCGACGTGGCCCTCGTAGGGGCAGCCCCAGGCAGTGCCAAACCCCACGCCGACGTGTATGCCTTCGGCTTTCGCTCGCTTGGCGATGGCCTCACACACGCGCATGCCTTCCTCGACCGTCCGGTTCACGTTCTTCTTCTGGAACGTCTCGCTGGCCATCACCACCAGCCGCACGCTGTCCACTTTGGCGGCGACCGCCCGCTCGTAGCCACGCTCGTTCGGTACTAGCCCTACCAGCCGAGTGCCATGAGACCGGTCCACGCGGGCAAACAGCTCCTCAGCGTCCGCCATCTGCGGCACCCACTTGGGGCTGACGAAGCTGCTGACCTCAATCTCCGGCACGCCGGCCGCGGCCAGCTCGTTGATGAGGCGCAGCTTGTCCTCGGTCGAGATCGGGGTTTTCTCGTTCTGCAGCCCATCCCGGGGGCCAACATCGCAGATGGTAACGACCTTGGGGAATTTCATACCGTTAGTGTGTCAAATGTCCTTCACGAACAGCTGGCCCACGCTGGCGCGCACGCCAATGCTGAGGGTCGGGTAGACGTGGATCGGCCACGCCACCAGGCCGGCCGGCAGTCGGGCCCGCATGATCGGCAAGAACTCGTGTAACAGCTCGCCGGCCCGCTCGCCCAGGATGTGGACGCCCACGATCTCCCCGCCGAGGCGACCTCGCAGCCAGCCGGGCGCGGTGATCAGCTTGATCAACCCCTCCGGTTCGCCTTCACATAACGCGCGGTCGATCTTGTTGAACGGCCAGCGCAGCACCCTGACCTTGCTGCCGTACTTCTGCCGGGCCTCCGCCTCGGTCAACCCCACGCGCGCCAGCTCGGGATCGGTAAAGGTCGCCCACGGCACCACCCGGTCGCTCCACTTCCTGTGCTTGCCCTGCAGGTTCACGGCCACGGTCCGGGCCTGGTCATCAGCCACGTGCGTGAACAGGTATTCGCCGATGATGTCGCCGCAAGCCCAGATATGCGGCGCGCTGGTGCGCAGCTCGTCGTTGACCTGGATGCCCTTCTGGTCGAACTGCACGCCTGCTTTATCCAAGGCCAGCCCCGCGACGTTGGGGCTGCGCCCCGTTGAGACCAGCATCTGTTCGGCCGATACCGTCTTACCGGTCGACAGCTCCGCGTGGACCTGGTCATCCTCGCGCCAGGCGCGCGCCACGCGGGCGTTCGGCTCGAAGCGCAAGCCTTCCCCCGCCAGGATGCCCGCCAGCTGCAGCCCGAGCTCGGGCTCCTCCTTGGGCAGGATGTGATCGCCTGGATGAATCTGCGTTACCTGGCAGCCGATGCGCTGGAAGACCTGTGCGAGCTCCGTCCCAACCGGCCCGCCGCCGACCACAATCAGCGACTTCGGCAGCTCTGTAAGACTCAGCAGCTCGATATTGCTGAGCGGCCCTGCCGGCCTCAGCGCCTCGGGCACGATCGGGCTCGATCCGGCGGCGACGACGAACTTGTCCGCCTCGATGAGCAGATCGCCGACCCGCAGCTCGCGCGCCGATTCGAACCGCGCCTCCCCAAACAGCACGTCAATGCCCAGATCCCGAAAGACCTCAGGCGACTCCGTCTGCTGGATCTCGGCGATGACTTCATTCTTGCGGCGCATGAAGCCGCCAAAATCGATCTCCGGCGCGCCCACCTTGATTCCAAACAGCTCGGCTCGCTGGATGTCGTGGAACAGCTTGGCCGAGGCGACCATCGTCTTGGTCGGCACGCAGCCGGTGTGCAGACAATCGCCCCCGAGCTGCTCGCGGTCGACGAGCGCGACCTTGGCGCCGGCCTCTTTGGCCAGCCTCGCCGCGGTCATGCCCCCTGTGCCGCCGCCAATGGCGACGACGTCATAACGCTCCGGCATCCAGGGATCATACGCACCGCAACCTGGCTACGATTCACTCGTGTGGAAAACTCGCGGCCACGAGGCTGCCGTCGAGCTGCTGAAGAGCAGCCTCGGCCAGGATCGGGTGTCCCACGCCTATCTGATTACCGGTCCGGAGCGCATCGGTAAAGCCACCCTAACGCGCGAGCTGGCCATGGCCCTCAACTGCACCGCCTGGCAGGGTGAGGCCCAGCCGACGTTGTTCGGCGAAGCCGAAGTCGTGGATGCCGAACCTGGCCCGTGCTACCACTGCGCATCCTGTCTCAAAGCGCTGGCCGGCTCCCATCCGGACATCCTTGTGATCGAAGAATGGACCACCGAGCGTGGATCGATGACCGACCAGGTGCGGTCCATCCAGTACGGCTCCGGGCTGCTGCCTTTCGAGGGCCACCGCAAGGTCTACCTGCTGCTCAACGCCGAGGATATGACAGGCGCGGCCCAGAACACACTGCTGAAGACATTGGAAGAGCCCGCGCCGACCGTGTGCCTGATCTTGACGGCGGCGACCCCGCGGGCACTGCTGCCGACTGTCGTTTCGCGCTGCCAGCATCTCCAGCTGCGCGCTCCTTCGGCGGAAGCGATCGCCGAGGCGCTCGTGGACATGCGCGAGACTGAGCTGGAGCGGGCCCGGCAGCTGGCTGCTTTTGCCGCGGGGCGCATTGGCTGGGCCCTGGCGGCCGCCGGCGATCCGGCGCTCCTGGAGCAGCGACAAGCTGCCCTCGACGCGCTCGCGGCAGCCCTGGGCGGCGGCACCGTGCCGCGCTTCCGCCTGGCCGAAACGCTGGCCGCCAGCGACCCCGAGGCCGTGGATGACGTATTGGAGCTGTGGCTCAGCTGGCTGCGCGATCTCCTGCTCGTCGTCGAAGGCTTGCCGGACCGCGCCGTCAACCGGGACCAGCTCGACCGTCTTCAAGTCGCGGCCAGCCAACTCCGCGGCCGTGAGGTCCAGGCGGCCATCCGCTCGGTCCAAGCAGCCCGCTCCCAAGTCGCCGGCGCGATCAACACGCGCATGGCGCTGGAGGTCCTGGCGCTGCGCCTGCCTCGATTAGTCCCCTCTCCCGCCGCTTTCGCCGTCCGCGCAGGACCGGGATAGGGCTAGGGTGAGGGAACCTCGAGCTCGCCCAAATCCAGCTCGTCGCCACCGCTGGCCAGCGCGAGCCGCTGGCCCGTGTCCGGCCGGTACCAACCTATCGAGAGCCGATAACGGCCCGGAGGGGCCTTCACCAGGTGAACGTCCGACACGCGGTCGCCGGCGTCCCACAGCCGCGTAGGAAACAACCCCCGCTGGGGCGGACTGTCGGCCTGGGCTACGACCTTGCCGACAGCGTCCGAAACGTGGACGAACAGCGTGTAGTCCCGCGACACGTCACCGGCGGCCAGCCAATCGAATGTGAGGGCGACGTCGTCGCCTTGCCGCGAGTGCCGCCAGCTTTCCAAGGACATCGGCTCCGTCCATTGAGCGACGGGCGTGGCCAGGGCCGGCGGAGCTGACCGCGGGCGCACTTTGACCGACCCGAATACCACGGAGTTGCCGCCGCTGGCCAGCCGCAGGAACTGGTAGCCCTGCTCGTCGATGTGATACAGCCCGACCTCCAGCCGGTATATGCCCGGCGGAATGCCGTCCGGCAGCTTGAGAAGAAACCGGTCGGGGATGATCTGGCCCGGCACCCAGCTGCTGGTCGCCTGCAAGGTGGCGTTCGGCTGGTTGTCGTGGGTGGCCCAGGTCTTGCCGCTGCCGTCGATCAGGTGGACGAAGGCGACGTAGTTCTGGTCGATCGTCCGCTGGCTGCGCCACGATAGCGACACTCTCACGAAATCGCCGGGGTAGACCGCCACGTCCGCCCGGCTCGCCAGGTGCTGTTCAGTCACTCGATCGACGCTGTAGCTGGCCAGCGTGGCGCGATCTTGGAACGGTACGTCCAGGCGCTGCGCCGCCTGACCTGGGCCGAGCAGCGTGACCCGCCCCAGCTCGTGTTCGCCCGCTGAGAGGGTGTACGAGCCAGCCGGCAGCTCGAACGGTCCAGTGAGCGTGTAGCGGCGCTCCAGCAGCTCGTTGGCGGCGATGTACTCGTAGGGCAGGGTTGTTGCCTCGCTGGCCGGCTGCCGCCGAACCTCCTGTCCGGCACTGTCACGAAGGACGAAATCGAACGACGCCTCGCGCGGGGCTCCGAACTGCCAGAACAGATCGACCTCGACACCTCGCGGCGTGACCCGTGGCCCAGCCGCACCAACCAGCGTTTGATCCGCGGACGCTGCCCAGGCGCCGACAGCCGCCGAACCGCTCGGTCCCAGCACGCGCTGAAGCGCCAGGGGATGGGTTACCGCGCCGGCGAAAGCGGCCGTAGCCACAATCACTCCAACCACCGCCACAGGCCGCCGCCGTAGCAGCCACGTCAGCCAGCCGAGCAGCGACAGGCCGGACACCAGCCCGGCAACGCCCTCCAAGATGGTGCCACCGTAAGCCACGTCCAGGCGGTGGCTGCCTCGCGGGACTTCGGCTTCGATGAACCCCGCGGGAGTCGCCGCCCGGAGCGGCCACGCTTGGCCGTCCAGCCGGGCCTGCCAGCCAGGAAACAGCAGCGTCTGCAGCCGAATGCGGCTCGGCTGCGCTGCGCTGACCACAGCGTGGATCGAGCTCGGACCTACGGACAGCTCCTGCACCTGCACAGGCGGCGCCGAGGTCGTGTCGTCCGGCAGTCGCTTGCCTTGCGAAGCCTTCATCAAGTCGGGCGACGAGGTTTGCGGCTGGTACTCGCTCTCGATGGCCACGCCGTCCAGCGCGCTGCCGTATTCCTGGCTTTGGAGCGAGCGCGCGTCAAGTGGCGGCGGCGCTAGGAAGCGCTGATCCGGCGCCTGGGCCAACGAAGCGACGGCCATCGCCGCCGCAACCGCACCGACTCCGATCCAGGCCCAGCGATGCCAGCTGGCGGCCAGCGCCAGCATGGCCGCCGCCACGAAGCCGACCAGGATCAGCAGCCGCCACGGGAACTGGATGTAGCCCATCAGCGGCACGTTCATCCACAACGGCGCCGACCACGTGGTTAGTCCAAACAGCACCACCAGCATGATGCCCACGAGCCCCACCTCGGGAAGCCGGCGGCGCGATAGTAGGCCACGCCATAAGATCAGCGCCAGGAGCGCCAGCACGATCGCCGCCTCCAAGGCCGTCATCTTGAATACCTTGGGGCCGTAGGGCGCGAAGAACGTCCCATCCAGCAGCTGATCCAACCCAAAGGTGTGGTCCGGCAGCCAGTCGCCGGCGAGCTGCTTGACGTGGGTCAGCGGCGCCTCGACCACGGCCGGCAGCCAGTACCCGGTGGCCAGCAGCACGCCCGAAGCGCTGCACGCAAGCGACGCAACCACGAAGCGCCGCTTGGGTGGCGACAGCGCCACGCTCAGCGCCAAGGTCGCCGGCAGGATGAAGGCTGCCAGGATGTTGTGCGTGCCGATCTCGCCCGCCGCCAGCAGCCCCGCGATGCCGATCCGCGGCACGCTGGGCGCGCGCGTGGCCCGAAGCTGGGTCCAGGCCAGCCACGGCAGCCAGGCCATCGCCCACAGCTCGGGCATGCCCCCACGGGTGTAGACGTCTTGCATGTGATAGGGGAAGTACAGGTAGAAGACGGCCACGGCAAGCGACGCCAGCCGGCCGGCGCCGATCTCGCGCGCCAGCAGGTACATGCCCCAGCCCGAGACGATCAGGCTGGCCGCCATCGACACCTGGATGGCCAGCGGCAGGTCGTTCAGGATCAGCGCCGGCAGCTCCGTCAAGAGATACCCGAACGGTGGGAAGAAATTGAAGATGGGGTAGCCGTGACCTTGGCCGAAATCCGGGAACCAGCGCGGGTACAGGACGCCCTGGCGGACCAGCGAATCCACCTCGATCATGCGAGTCAGGTGGTAGATGCCGTCGTAGGCGGACAGGTAGCCCGGCCAGAACAGCCAATGGATCGCCGGCCAGGTGGCGAAGGCGATCGCGGCGGCCGGCCAGAATCGGAGAACTGCCTGCGGTTTGACCTCCTGATTCTCGCAGCCCAGCGTGTAGACTGCGGAGCATGAACGACGAGCTGAAGCAGCTTGCCTCGGAGGCCATCGACCGGCGGCGTGAGGAGCTCGTGGCGCTCAGCCACAGCATCCATCAGCACCCGGAGCTGGCCTTTGAAGAGCGGGAATCGGTGGCTGCCCTCGTTCACGCCTGCCGGCAGCTCGGCTGGCAGGCCGAAACCGGCATCTGCGATCTGCCCACCGCCTGGCAGGCCGCGCTGCCCGGCTCGAACAGCGGCCCGACGGTCGCTTTCTTAGCCGAATATGATGCGCTGCCCGAGATCGGCCACGCTTGCGGCCACAACCTGATGGCCATCGCGCCGATTGCCGCCGCCGTCGGGCTGGAGTCTGTGCTCCGCAAGATTGGCGGTCGGGCAGTGGTGCTTGGGACGCCGGCCGAGGAAGGTGGCGGCGGCAAGCAGCTGATGGTGGAGAAAGGCGCGTTGGACGGCGTCGACGCGGCACTGCTGGTACACCCCACCGCCCACAGCGTGGTCAAGACCCAGGCGCTGGCCTGCGAGCATTACGACGTCGACTTCCACGGCAAGGCGTCGCACGCCGCCGGCTCGCCGGAGAAGGGCGTGAACGCCCTCAACGCCATGATCCTCAGCTTCAACCACATCGACGCGCTGCGGCAGCACGTCCGCTCGTCGTCGCGCATCCATGGCATCATCCGCCACGGCGGCGACGCCCCGAACATCGTGCCCGAGCAAACCAACGGCACGTTCATCATTCGCGCCACCGACAACGCCTACCTGGACGAGCTCATCGAGAAAGTCCGTAATTGCTTTGCCGCCGCCGCGCTGGCCACTGGCTGCAGCTGGGAATGGCGCCGCCACTCGCCGCGTTACGACACCATCAACAGCAATCCGACACTGGCCGGGCTGTATTTCGACGCCATGGAGCGCCTGGGAGTGGACTGCCCCATGGAGTCCAGCCAGGGCTTCGGCTCGACCGATATGGGCAACGTGAGCTGGCGCGTGCCGGCGATCCAGCCCATGTTCAAGATCGTCGACCAGGTGCCGAACCACACCCGCGAGTTCACCGCCGCCGCCGCGACCGATCGCGCCTTCCAGGCGACCTTCGAGGCTGCCAAGGCTATGGCTTTCACCGCCATCGACCTGCTGGCGCAGCCGTCGCTGCTCGACCAGGCCAAGCTCGAGTTCCAGGAGTCCACCGCTGGTTTGTCATTCTGAGCGCAGCGAAGAATCCGTAACCCCAAGCCAGCGCGCATGACCAAGCGGGCCGAAAGAACCGGCTACGACGCTCTGGCCCGCTACTACGAGCTGGAGTATGCCGACTACTTCACCGACATCGACTTCTACGTGCAGCTTCTGAGGCGCACCGGAGGGCCGTTCCTCGATCTCGCCTGTGGTACCGGCCGGGTGGCGTTGGCGCTGTCCGACGAGGGCTACGAAGTCGTCGGCCTCGATCTCTCGGAGGTGATGCTGGGCGTTGCTCGTAAGAAGGCCGCCGGCAAGGTCGAGCTGGTGCAGGGGGACATGCGCACCTTTGACCTGGGCAGGCAGTTCCCGTTGGTAGCGGTGACCCTCAACTCGTTCATGCACCTGCTCGAGGTGGAGGATCAGATCGCGGCGCTGCGGCGCATCGCTTGGCATCTCGCTCCGGACGGTCGCGCGGTAATCTCCACCATCAATCCCTACAGCGTCAGCTTGCACGACATCGAGGCCAAGCTGATCCATGAGTTCACCAAATGGGATCCAGCGGCGCAGTCCTGGGTGACCAAGCTCAGCGCACGGGATGTGGACACAGTGGAGCAGGTCGAACACGTTACCTATTTCTACGACGAGGTCAAGGATGGCAACGTCCAGCGCCTGGTCGCCACATTGGACTTCCGCTACACCTACCGCTACGAGCTGGAGCTGCTGACGCGGCAGGCCGGCCTGGAGCCAATTTCCGTCTACGGCTCCTACGACCTCGAGTCCTACGAGATCACCTCGCCGGCCCTGATCGTCGTCGCCAAGGGCACGAAGTGACCGAGAGGCTGCTGGTCCTGGCCGTGGTGTTCACCATGGCCCTCGGCCTGTCGCTGACGCTCACGCCCGGCGTGCTGCCGTTCTACGCGCTCGCCCTGGCGGTCTTGGCCTGCGCGGCAGTGCCCTACCTGCTGCACACACATCCTGGCTACACGTTCTCGCCCCCGCGGCTGATCCTGCCGGCCGCCATTGCCTTGAGCGCGCCCTCGGTCGCCCACGACCTGGGGTCCGGGGCGTTTAGGCTCGTGGCCGTGTTCGGGCCGGGCGCCCTGCTGTACGGCGTCATCTACGCCGAGTACCTGCTCATTCGCCCGTCGGCAGATTTGCCGCCTGACGGGATCCCTGCGCAGCCTGCGCCCGACACACAGCAGCTACTGAAGCTGATGTCCATACGCAGCGAGGTTCTCGAGAGGCGCCTTGCCGCGGTCCAGGCCGCTCGGCTGCTGATTACGATGGTCGCGTATGGGGCAGCGCTGGCCTATTACCTCTTGACCTACGAGCAGAAAGAGCGCAGCGTCATCTCAGGTCCGCTGGTGGCGGCTGTCAGCGGCGCGCTCGCCTTGCGCCTCTTGGGCCTCGACCGTGGGGTGAATTGGAAAGTGAGCTGGTACGCGAGCGTGACCGCCCTCGCCATGGCCGAGGTGCTGTGGCCGCTGAACTACTGGATTTTGGGCGTAGCCGCGGGAGGGCTGGCCCTCCTCCTGGTGTTCTACGTCCTGGTAGGGCTGATGCGCCAGTTGCTCGCCGGCCAGTTTAACCAGGCCGTGCTGCTGGAGTACGGCTCAGTATCCCTAGCCGGCCTGCTGGTCGTCTTCGGCGCGACTCGCCTCTAGGCGCTGTGCCGGCGCGGGCCTTTAGCGCCGCCCTTTTCGCCGCCTTTGCGGCCAATCTCAGCATAGAACTTCGAGCCGTGCGAGCGCTTCGTCGCCTCGCCGCCCTTCTTGCCGATCTGGGCGTAGAACTCGGGGCCTTTCTCCTGCTTGACGGCCTCGCCGCCCTTCTTGCCGATCTGGGAGTAGAACTTCGAGCCGTATTTCTGCTTGACGGCCTCGCCGCCGTGGCGGGCTTGGGGCGTCCCGGGTTGTGGACCACGCTTCTCGTCGACCATGCTGTCCCTCCCTTGTGTGTACGTAATGGCTTGAGAGCCGTATGGAACCAGCAGGCAAGCAAGAAACATACCAGGGGGGCGGTAATTCGGGGGATGCATTTGTTGGCGCCGAGCGATAATCAAAGGCTCAGACTCTGGTCATCAAAATCCGCTAAAGGAGAACCACCACATGGGAGCCCCAGTCATGCATTTCGAGATCGTCGGTAAAGATGCCAAGAAGCTGCAGGACTTCTACGGCAGCCTGTTCGACTGGAAGATCGACGCTGACAACCCCATGAACTACGGCATGGTCGACAACGCCGGCAAAGGCATCAATGGTGGGGTCGGCCCCAGCCAGAGCGGCCAGCCGTGGTGTGGCTTCTATGTGGGTGTCGACAACCTGCAGGCGGCGCTGGACAAGGCCGCGAGCCTCGGCGGCAAGACCATCATGCCGCCGATGGACGTGCCCGGCGGCCCCAGCATCGCCGTCTTCGCCGACCCCGAGGGCAACCAGATCGGCCTTGTCACAGGGATGTAGCTAGTTTCTCCGGAAAAATACGGCGAACGATCACTGGATCGTGATCGAATGTGGTAAGCTTGCC
>DAIUFO010000087.1:8080-11858 GCA_036844545.1 Chloroflexota bacterium | reverse complement strand
GTCGAGGTGTGGCTGTCGCCGCAGACGATGACCATGCCCGGCTGGCTGGCGCCCAGCTCCGGCCCGATGACATGTACGATGCCCTGCCGGGGGCTGAACATGTCCTCGAAGTGGATGCCGAACTCCTGCACGTTGCGCCCGATGGTCTCGATCTGCTTCTTGGCGATCGGGTCAGCCAGCGGCAGGTTGCGCGGCGTGGTCGGGACGTTGTGGTCCACGGTGGCCAGGGTCAGCTCGGGGTGGCGCACTTTGCGATGGCTCAGACGTAACCCATCGAAGGCCTGCGCCGTGGTGATCTCATGGATCAAATGGAGATCGACGAACAGCAGATCGGGCTCGCCTTCGTGGCTGTAGACCAAGTGGTCATCCCAGATCTTGTCGATGATGGTCTTTGGCACGGCGCAAGTTTAGCGGGAGGGCGCCATGATAAATTGGCTATTGGCCAACGGTGGCCAAACAAGGAGGTTCTTCCAACGTGGCATCCGCTGTAGAGCAGTGGGTTGACGAAGTCGCGCGCACCACGCGGCCGGACAACATTTATTGGTGTGACGGCAGCGAGGCCGAGACCGAGCGCCTCACGCAGCTGCTTCTGTCCAACCACGAGCTCACCAAACTCAACGAAAATGCGCTGCCGAACAGCTACCTGTACCGCAGCGATCCGTCTGACGTAGCCCGTACCGAGCGGCTGACGTTCATCGTGACCGACAGACCGGAGCAGGTTGGTCCGACGAACAACTGGATGTCGCGCGAGGACGCGCAAGCCAAGGTCTGGCCGCTGTTCGAGGGCAGCATGAAGGGCCGCACGATGTACGTGATCCCGTACATCATGGGGCCGATCGAGTCGCCGTACTCCAAGGTAGGCGTCGAGGTCACAGACAGCGCCTACGTGGTGCTGAACATGCGCATCATGACTCGCATCGGCAAGGTGGCCATGGACCGCCTGCAGAAGGACGGCTCGGACTGGGTGCCGGGCATCCACTCCGTGGGCGACCTGTCGCCGGACCGGCGGTTCATCGTCCACTTCCCTGACACGCGCAACATCTGGAGCATCGGCTCGGGCTACGGCGGCAATGCGCTGCTGGGCAAGAAGTGCTTTTCGCTGCGCATCGCCTCGACCATGGGGCTGACGCAAGGCTGGATGGCGGAGCACATGCTCATTCTCGGCCTCGAAGCACCAGACGGGGAAACGACCTACGTCTGCGGCGCCTTCCCCAGCGCCTGCGGCAAGACCAACCTGGCCATGCTCAAGTCGCCATTTGAGGACCAGGGCTGGAAAGTCCACACCGTGGGCGAGGACATCGCCTGGCTGAACATCGGGCCGGACGGGCGGCTGTGGGCCATCAATCCGGAGAACGGCTACTTCGGTGTGGCGCCGGGCACCAGCTCCAAGACGAATCCCAATGCCATGGCGGCCATCAGCCGCGACACCATCTACACCAACGTGGCGCTCAAGGACGACGGCACGGTGTGGTGGGAAGGCATCGACGGGCCGGTGCCGGATCACCTGATTGACTGGCTGGGCAACGACTGGATGCCCAGCGACGAGACGGCTGCGCCGGCGGCCCATCCCAACTCCCGGTTCACCACGCCGGCCATCAACAACCCCGCCATCTCCAAGCATTGGGAAGACCCGCGGGGCGTGCCGATCTCGGCCATCCTGTTCGGTGGGCGCCGAGCGGACACGGTGCCGCTGGTGACCCAATCGTTCGATTGGGAGCACGGCGTGTACATGGGCGCCACGATGGCTTCGGAAGGCACCGCGGCGGCCGAGGCGAAGGTTGGCGTGGTCCGGCGCGACCCCATGGCCATGCTGCCCTTCTGCGGCTACAACATGGCCGACTACTGGGCGCACTGGCTGGAGATGGGCCGTAAGGCCAAGAATCCGCCGGCGATCTTCCAGGTCAACTGGTTCCAGCGCGACGAGAACGGGAAGTTCATCTGGCCCGGCTTCGGCCAGAACATGCGGGTGCTGCAGTGGGTGCGCGAGCAGGCGCTCCACGGCAGCAACGGCCATTCGCGGGAGACGGCGATCGGTATCGTGCCCACGCCAGAGGCGCTGAACGGCCGCGAGATGGGCATCTCGCCAGCGAACATGGAGCTGCTGCTGACGGTCGACCACACGTTGTGGGAGAAGGAGGTCGGGGACCAGAAGGAGTTCCTGGCCAAATTCGGCGACCACCTGCCCGGCGAGATCCGAGAGCAAGAACAGGCGCTGGAGAAGCGCATCTCAAAAGCAACGGCCTGAGTCCCCTCTCCCGTCGCAACGGGAGAGGGTTAGGGTGAGGGAACTCGTACCAACAACGGCTGGGGAGAGGGTGTACATGGCTCGTAAGAAGATCGCGGTTATCGGCGCCGGCATGGTGGGCGCCACCACGGCGCAGAAGCTGGCCGAACGTGGCTACGCCGATGTGGTGTTGACGGACATCGTGGACGGCATGCCGGCTGGCAAGGCGCTGGACCTGGAGGAAGCCGGGCCGGTGGTTGGCTACGACAGCCGCGTGCTGGGCGTCACCACCACCGAGGCCGGCCACTACGAGGCCCTCGAGGGCTCCGACATCGTGCTGGTCACGTCGGGCGTGCCGCGCAAGCCTGGCATGAGCCGCGACGACCTGGTGGGCATCAACGCCAAGATCATCAAGGGCGTGACGGAGTCGATCGCCAAATATGCGCCGGACTGCATCCTGCTGCTGATGACTAACCCGCTGGACGCGATGTGCCACGTGGCCATGCAGGCCACCGGCTTCCCGCGGGAGCGGCTCATCGGCCAGGCGGGCGTGCTGGACTCGGCGCGCTTCCGGACGTTCATCGCCCGCGAGCTGAACGTGTCGGTCGAGAGCGTGCACGCGTTCGTGCTCGGCGGCCATGGCGACGAGATGGTGCCGCTGCCGCGCTACTCGACAGTGGCCGGTGTGCCGATCACGGAGCTGCTGCCACAGGACCGCATCGACGCCATCGTGCAGCGCACGCGCCAGGGCGGCGCCGAGATCGTCAACCTGCTCAAGACAGGCAGCGCCTTCTACGCGCCAGCGGCGGCCTTCGCCCAGATGGTCGACTCGATCATCCTGGACAAGAAGCAGATTCTGCCTTGCTCCGTCCTCCTAAAGGGTGAGTACGGCATCAAGGACCTGTTTGTGGGCGTGCCGATCAAGCTCGGTGCCAACGGCATGGAGGGCGTGTTCGAGATCAAGCTGTCGGAGCCGGAGCAGCAGGCGCTGAACAAGTCCGCCGCCGCGGTGAAGGAGCTGGTGGACTTGCTTCCCCAAGTGATGGGCTGATGGCGACGGTCGCAAAGGGTGGCGCAGGCATCCTGCCTGCGGGCGGCCAGGATGGCCACCCCACCAGAATTGAGTCCGATTCGATGGGACGCATCGAGGTCGAGAACAGCCGCTATTGGGGTGCACAGACGCAGCGGTCGCTCATTCATTTCGACATCGGTTACGACGTGATGCCGCGCGAGATCATCCGGGCGCTGGGCATCCTCAAGAAGGCTTGCGCCGAGGCGAATGCCGAGCTGGGCAAGCTGCCGCGGGAGAAGGAACAGCTCATCGTCCGGGCCGCGGACGAAGTCATCGCGGGCAAGCTGGACGAGCACTTCCCGCTGCGCATCTGGCAGACCGGCAGCGGCACGCAATCCAACATGAACGCCAACGAGGTCATCTCCAACCGCGCCATCGAGCTGGCCGGCGGGGAGCTCGGCTCGAAGAAGCCCATCCATCCCAACGACGACGTCAACATGTCGCAGTCGTCGAACGACACCTTCCCGACGGCGATGTACATC
>DAIUFO010000087.1:0-8070 GCA_036844545.1 Chloroflexota bacterium | reverse complement strand
GCCGAGCAGGTGCGGCACAAGCTGATCCCGGCGGTGGAGCAGCTGCGGGACGCGCTGCGGGCGAAGGCCGAGGAGTTCAAGGACATCGTCAAGATCGGGCGGACGCACCTAATGGACGCCGTGCCGCTGACCATGGGGCAGGAGTTCTCGGGCTACGTGTCGCAGCTGGACGACGACGTGAAGCGGCTGGAGCGGATGTTCCCTCAGCTGCTGGAGCTGGCCATCGGCGGCACCGCCGTCGGCACAGGACTGAACAGCCCGGCGGAGTTTGCCGACAAGGCGGCGGGGCGCATCGCCCAGCTGACGGGGCTGCCGTTTGTTTCGGCGCCCAACAAGTTCGCGGCGCTGGCCTCGCACGACGCGCTGGTGCTGGCCAGCGGTGTGCTCAAGACCCTGGCCTGCTCGCTGATGAAGATCGCCAACGACGTGCGCTGGTTGGGGTCGGGACCGCGGGCCGGCCTGGCCGAGCTGAGCCTGCCGGAGAACGAGCCGGGCTCGTCGATCATGCCGGGCAAGGTGAACCCCACGCAGTCCGAGGCGATGACCATGGTGTGCGTGCAGGTGATGGGCAACGACGCGGCCATCGGCTTCGCCGGCTCGCAGGGCAACTTCGAGCTGAACGTGTTCAAGCCGGTGATGATCCACAACTACCTGCACTCGGTGCGCTTGCTGGCCGACGCCTGTCGGTCGTTCCGCGAGCACTGTGTGGAGGGCATCGTGGCTAACCGCGACCGCTGCGAGCAGTACGTCAACAGCTCCCTGATGCTGGTGACGGCGCTGTCGCCGAAGATCGGCTACGACAAGGCGGCGCAAGTGGCCAAGAAGGCGCACCACGAAGGGACGACACTGCGCGAAGCGGCGCTCTCGCTGGGCTATGTGACGGCCGAGGACTACGACGCCGTCGTCCGCCCGGAGCTGATGCTCGGACCTGACGCCCGTAAGCGCTTGTAAGCGTAAGCTTTACACGGTAAGATGCGCGCATGGCTGATGAGCAGGTTTCCATTACGTTCCGGACTGCTGCCTCGAAGCGGGACACGCTCGATGAGATCGCGCGGAACATGAAGCGCGATCGGTCGTTCGTGATGAACGAGGCGGTGGAGGAGTATTTGTGGCGATACGAGGACGATAAACGGGCCATCGCGGAAAGCAGGGCGGCAGCCGCCCGTGGCGAGGTCTATGACCAAGAAGAAATAGAGGCCGAGATGGAGCAATGGATTGCGGACACGCTGGACAGGGCCAGCTAGAGAAAACCTCCGCGAGATCCGCCGCTACATTGCGCAGGACAACCCGCGTGCCGCCGCGGCCGTAGTTCACCGAATCACGTCTGCTACCCGCCGCTTGGGTCGGTTTCCAAGAATGGGCCGCGAGGCCAGGTTGTCAGACGGGCGGGAACTCGTGGTTGCCGGAACGCCGTACGTAATCCTGTACCGTGTGCTGGCAGACACCGTGGATATTGAACACGTTCGTCACACCGCACGGTTTCATCCTTTCCTCTAAAACTGCGCGAGGAGGAACTCGCGGAAGGCGTTGCTGGCTTCGGATTGGCGCCTCGTGGACTTCCAGGCGAGGGACAGCTCGCGGGTGACGTTGGGGGGATCGAGTGGGACGAGGCGCCAGGTGTAACCGGCGTGGTGGATGCCGGATCTGGGCAGCAAGGTGATGCCTAGGCCTTCCTGAACCATGCTGTAGATGGTCTCGCGCTGACTGGTTTCGAAGGCGATGGTGGGGGTGAAGCCGGCGGCAGCGCAAGCGTCCTGGACGACTCGGCGGAGGCCGTAGCCGGGCTTGAACAGGACGAACTGCTCGTCTTTCAGCTCGGCTAGGGTGACGGCGTCGCGGTTGGACAGATGGTGATCCGGGGGGAGGAGGACGACCATTTCGTCGACGACCAGGGACTGGCGCTCGAGGGCGCCGGTGGGGTGGGCTTCGGCGGCGGTGATGATGGCCAGGTCGAGCGCCTCGTCGAGCAGGAGTTGGAGCAGGACGTCGCTGCCTTCCTCTTGAATCGCCAACTCGATGCCGGAGAACTGCCGGTGGAACCGCGCCAGCAAAGGGGGCAAACTGAAAGCGCCTACGGTGGGGATGGTGCCGATGAGCACACGGCCACGCTTGAGGCCGCTGAACTCTTGCATCTCCATCTGGGCGGTCTCGACCAGGTTGAGGATCTGCTGGGCCGCCTGGACGAAGTCCTCGCCGGCGGGCGTGAGGCGGACGCGACGGGTGGTCCGCTCGAACAAGGGGACGCCGAGCTCGCGCTCGAGCTTTCTTATTTGGTTGGTAAGGGACGGTTGGGAGAGCGGGAGAGCCTCGGCAGCGCGGGTGAATGACAGGTGGCGAGCGACGGCGAGGAAGTAGCGGATCTGGTCGAGCTGCATGGGCTACGGATTCTTCGCTGCGCTCTGAATGACAAAGTGGTCCATTAATAGCGCCTGTCTATTAATCCTATAGCCGCGTAACTATTGCAGAGATAAATAATCGTGCCAGAATTGGTCTGCCATGCTAGCAACAGAAGAGCTGCGCGAGACGCAGCAGCGGCCGCCTGTGGTGAACGACTTCACCTTCATGGCGGCGACGATCAACGGCTCGGGCAGCCAGTCTTCCAACCTGGTGATTACCCGGGCTCTTTTCATGATGGGCATCCCGGTTGCGCCCAAGAACGTGTTCCCCTCCAACATCGAGGGCCTGCCGACGTGGTACTTCATCCGCACCAGCCCGGAGGGCTACCAGGCGCGGACGGATGACAACCACATCCTGGTGGCGCTGAACCCGACTACCTGGCAGCGCGACGTGTCGAGCGTGAACCCGGGCGGCGCGATCATTCACGAGGCGACGTACCCGGTGGCCGGGGCGACGAAGCGGGCCGATTGTTTCTACTACGGCGTGCCGTTCCACAAGATGGGTCGGGACAACATCGAGAACGCGGACCTGCGCAAGTACCTGACCAACATGATCTACGTCGGCTCGGTGGCCTGGCTGCTGGACATCCCGATGGAGACCATCGAGGCGGCGGTGGCGCACCAGTTCCGGCGCAAGCCCAAGGCCGTGCCGATGAATATGAAGTCGATCATGCTGGGTTACGACTACATGGTGGCCAACCACACCAAGCGCGACCCGTTCCGCTACGAGCGTATGGAAGGCAAGACCGAGGGCAAGATCCTGATCGAAGGGAACCAGGCACTGGCGTTGGGGGCGCTGATGGGCGGCTGCACGGTGGCGGCGTGGTACCCGATCACCCCATCCTCGAGCGTGTGCGAGTACCTGGAAGGCTACGCCAACCGCTTCCGGAAGGCTGAAGACGGCACACGGAACATCGCCATCATCCAGGCTGAGGACGAGCTGGCCGCGTGCGGGATGGTGATCGGCGCCGGCTGGGCGGGTGCGCGGGCGATGACCTCGACCTCCGGCCCCGGCATCTCGCTGATGGGCGAGTTCACAGGCTTGGGCTACTTCGCCGAGATCCCGGCGGTCATCTGCGACATCCAACGGATGGGACCGTCGACGGGCTTGCCGACGCGCACCAACCAGGGCGACATCACCTTCGCCAACGGACTGTCTCACGGCGACACGAAGCATCCGCTGCTGCTGCCGGGGACAGTCGAGGAGGTGTACGAGTTCGGCCAGCTGGCCTTTGACCTGGCCGAGCGGCTGCAAACGCCCATCTTCGTGATGAGCGATCTGGACCTGGGCATGAACCTGTGGATGTCCGACCCATTCAAGTACCCGGAGCGGAAGTTCGACCGGGGCAAGGTGCTCACGGCCGACGAACTGAACAGCCTCAGTGGCGAGTGGGGCCGCTACCGGGACGTGGACGACGACGGCATCCCGTGGCGGACGGTGCCGGGCACCGAGCACGAGGCGTCGGGCTACTTCACGCGCGGCTCGGGGCACGACGAGAACGCCCGCTACAGCGAGCTGCCCGAGGTGTGGTCGCGCATGATGGACCGCCTCAAGAAGAAGTACAACTCGGCCAAGCAGTACGTGCCCAAGCCGATTGTGGACAGCGTAGGCAGCAAGATCGGCATCCTGGCCTATGGCAGCAGCCACGTGGCTGTCGAGGAAGCGCGCATCAAGATGGCGGCGCGTGGGCTCGAGACGGACTACATCCGAGTGCGGGCCGTGCCGTTCCAGGAGGAGGTCGTCAAGTTCATCACCTCGCACGACCGGGTGTACGTGGTTGACCAGAACCGCGACGGGCAGCTCTACGACCTGCTGCGACTGGAGCTGAAGCCGGAGCAGGACAACCTGATCTCGGTGCGGCATTACGACGGCACACCGATCCCGGCCACGGCCATCATGGGGCCGGTGCTGGTGAAGGAAGGCAAAGCCAGCAAGGACGAGTTCGAGCGACCGGGCGGGTTCATCCAGGCCCTGGCCGTTGAAGGAGGCAACTCGTGAGAGGGCAAAGGGCAAAGGGCATAGAGCAAAGAATCGAAGGTGCGATGTGAGCATGTCAAAGGATCGACCGGAGGACACGCCGCGGGTGGACTCGGCGCAGATTGGGCCGAACGACATGCCTCCGAATGAGGGCCAGAAACGCGCGGTGAGCCATGCTTCGGCTGGTTCGACCAGCGGGACGAATCAGCCAACGGGCGACGACAATGGCCGCGGTGGCGTGGCCACAGCGCCGCGGGCGACGGTGACGGGCTCGAACCGGTTGGGCCTGCTGCGCGACGTCTACAAGGGATCGGCCACGACCCTGTGCGCCGGGTGCGGGCATAACGCCATCACCAACCACATCATCAAGGCCTTTTACGACTTCGGCGTGAACCCCTACTACCTGGCCAAGATGAGCGGCATCGGCTGCTCGTCCAAGGCGACGGACTATTTCGTGAGCCGGGCGCACGGCTTCAACAGCGTTCACGGCCGCATGCCGTCGGTGGCGACGGGCGCCAAGCTGGCCAACCGCAAGCTGGTGGTGGTCGGCATCAGCGGCGACGGCGACACGGCCTCGATTGGCTTGGGCCAGTACTGCCACATGATCCGCCGCAACCTGGACGTGGTGTACATCTGCGAGGACAACGGCGTGTACGGCCTGACCAAGGGCCAGTTCTCGGCCACGGCCGACCTGGGCTCCATCCAGAAGGGTGGCAAGCCGAACGAGTTCGAGACCATCGACATCTGCGCGCTGGCCATCGAGCTGGGCGCGTCGTTCGTGGCGCGCTCGTTCTCGGGCGACGGCAAGCAGGTAGTGCCACTGATCCAGGCGGCGTTGGCGCACCGCGGCGCGGCCATCCTGGACATCATCAGCCCGTGCGTGACGTTCAACGACCACGACGGCTCGACCAAGAGCTACGCCTACGTGAAGGAGCACGAGCTCGAGCTGGACGACGTCGACTTCATTCCGTACTACGAGAACATCCAGGCCGACTACGATCCGGGCACGACGGCCGACGTGAAGCTTCACGACGGCTCGCACGTGCGACTGCGCAAGCTGGCCGAAGACGAGCACAACGTCAACGACCGGCTGTCGGCGCTGCGGGTGATCCACGAGGCGCGCGACAAGGGCGAGCTGCTGACGGGCCTGCTGTACGTGAACCCGGAGCAGAAGGACCTGTGCGAGCTGGAGAACCTGCCCCCGGAAGAGCGGCTGCTGAAAGACCTGACGGAAGAAGAGTGCCGAGTCGCGCCAGAGGCGTGGGACGAGCTGATGGGGGAATACGCTAATTGAGTTCTGAGTTCTGAGTTCTGAGTTGAGGGGGCCCGCTTCCGGTTTGCCGGGGGCGGGCTCTTTTGGTTTGGCGTAGACGATCCGCTGGCTATGCTCACGTATGACAATGGCATACAATGACTGCACGTGTGGATCGAGACGCTCGAGATCGACGAACACATCGAGGACAAGATCCAGAGCAAGCATGCCGTCAGTTTCGAGGAGTGCTGGGAAGTCTGTGTCGGGACACATCTCGAGCGACGAGGTCGGGATGACACGAGGGTTCTGCTTGGCCGGACGGAGGCCGGACGATATCTGATGACTGTGTTGGCACCGAAAGGTTCAGCGCGAGCGAAGCTCGTGACCGCGCGGGAGATGACGGAAGCGGAACGCCGCCAGTTCCAGGAGATTACGCAGTGAGCAAGGCCATCAAGCTCAGGGACGATGAAACAGCTATCCAGCTGGAGGGGGAACGCCTCGAAGCAAGCAGCGATGTCTTCGAGGAAACGAGCGAGGTGTCGCCGGCGGATCGATTGCGCTTCAGACAGTCGATGGGTCTTGTCCTGTCGGTGCGCTTCGACGAGCAGCAGCTGCGTGCGCTGGCGGCTGAAGCGCGGCGCCGCGGACTCGCCGCATCGACGCTCGTTCGGATGTGGACGCTCGAGCGGCTGGAGGAATGCGCACGAGTCCAAGCAGGGGGAGTGGGCCATAATGGCGGGACTCACGATCAGGAGCAATAGATGATCGATCGAAAGCAGGCCCGCGCGACGGATGACCTGGAGGAACTGGAGCAGGTTGACGCGTACGTGGAATGGCAGAAGCGCGAGGGCGTGCCGGTCATTCGGGACTTCGTGTTCGAGGATTTGAACGCGCTGGAGCTGGGCGACTGGCCGCGGAAGTCCGGCCGCGGAGCGATCATCAACATCCCGAACCCGTATCTGCCGAACGACGCGCACGTGGTGGAAATCCGGCCCGGCAGCCAATCGGCGCCGGAGCGGCACATGTACGAGGAGATGGTGCTCATCCTGTCCGGCCGAGGCTCGACCAGCGTGTGGATCGACGAGAAGCGCAAGCAGACGTTCGAGTGGGGCGAGGGCAGCCTGTTCTCCATCCCGTTGAACGCCTGGTATCAGATTTTCAACGGCAGTGGCGCGGAGCCGATCCGGTACTTGTCGCTGACGAACCTGCCGCCGATGCTGCGGCTGTTCCAGAACTCGGACTTCATCTTCAATAATCCATTTGAGTTCACGGACCGGTTCAAGGGCGAGCAGGACTACTTCACCGGCGAGGGCAAGCTGTATCGCGGCCGGAAGTGGCGGGCGAACTTCGTGCCGAATGCGGGCAACCTGGAACTGTACGGCTGGGCCGAGCGCGGCGCGGGCGGCGTCAACGCCATGCTGGAGCTGCCGCAATGCCATCTGGCGGCGCACATCTCGCAGTTCCCGGTGGGCACCTACAAGAAGGCGCACCGGCACGGACCGGGCGCGCACCTGGTGATCATGGGCGGCGACGGCTTCTCGATGCTGTGGCGCGCGGGCGATGAGCGGCGGAAGATCAACTGGAAGAAGGGCGGGATGGTGATAGTGCCGTGGGAGGACTGTTTCCACCAGCATTTCAACAGCGGCAGCACGCCGGCCCGCTACCTGGCGCTGCGCGGCGGAGGTAACGCACGGGTGCCAGGCGCTGCCCGGGCAGACGTGAGCATCAAGGACGGCGGCTGGCAGGTGGAGTACGAGGACGAGGATCCGGAGGTTCACCGGATTTTCGAGGGCGAGCTGGCGGAGCACGGAGCGACGTGCCTGATGAAAGCGTTCGTTCCGTCGTGCACGGGCGAGCGGGGGCCGACGTTTATCGACCAGCGGGATTAGGTTTCGGTCTCGCTTGGTGGGGCCCGTCCTCGAAATGCGAGGGCGGGCTTTTTTGTTGCCTCGAGAAGGACCCGGAAGGGAACCGAGGCTCGGTTCCCTGACGGGACATTTACGGGATCGTTTGCAGGCGTGGGTGTAGCCGTGATGAGGGTGGCGGGGCCGAGGGTGTAGCGGCGGTCGCGGCCCAGGCCGAGGGCGCGGATGAGGCGAGCGTCGCGGAGTTGGGCGAGGTCGTTTCTGGCGGTGCGCTGGCCGACGTGGAGGAAGCGCTGGTAGTCGGCGCGAGTGAGGGAGGGGCGCGCGGCGAGGAGGCAGAGGAATTGGGCCTGGCAGCGGGGGAGGCCGCGGGGTAGGTGGAGGGTCATACGCCCGAGGGTACGAGGGCGTGGCACCAGACGGGCTGGTGCACGCGGCGCCGGAGGAGATAGCTATCAGAGGCAGCGCGGCTCGCCGCGGCTGCTGGTGGCAGCCCAGGTGCAGCGTGGTCGTGACCCAAACGGCCTCGCGGCACTTGTCGTCAAATGCATATTAGGCGACTGCATATCAGAGGGTAAA
>DAIUFO010000086.1:0-11865 GCA_036844545.1 Chloroflexota bacterium | reverse complement strand
TGTAGCCCAGCACCAGGTTCGCCGACAGGCTGAGCATGGCCCACACGCAGACGATTGTCAGGACGAAGAAGAAGTAGTCCATCCCACCCTATGCCAGCAACCCCTTGGGCCGCGCGACGAGCAGCGCGATCAGCAGCGCGAACACCACCACCGTGACCCAGGCCGGGGCGAAGAAGCCGGCGAAACCCGTGGCCAGGCCCAGCACCAAGCTCCCCAGGGCCGCGCCCAGCAGCACGTTGCGCGTACCCCCCAGGATGACGGCCACCAGCGTGATGAACAGGAAGTCCAGGCCGGTGGTAGGCACCAAACCGGTGTCGTAGGCGGTGAATACTCCGGCCACGCCGGCCAGGGCCGAAGAGACCACGAATACCACGACGCGCGTCCGTGCCACGTCGACGCCTACCACGCCGGCCAGGTGCGGATTGTCGCTGAGGCCGAGGATGGCCAAGCCTCCCCGCGTCCGCGTGAGCCACAGGTGCAGGGCGGCGTACAGCGCGATGACCAGCGCGACGACGATGACGTCCATCTGCCGGATGGCGACGGTGCCGGCGTTCAGGATGGGCATGCTGCCGGTGTGCGCCACGGCCAGGTTGCCCCGGGTAGGAATCAGCACGGCCGCCTCAAACACCAGCGCGACGCCGAGCGAGGCGATGAACATGCTGAACAGCCCTCCGCCTCGTCGGCCGATCGGTTGGTAAATCAGCTGGTCGATTGCCCAGCCCAGGAGCGCGCCAACGGCGATAGCCGCGACCGCGCTGGGCAGGAAGTCCAAGCCCCGCACGCGGTGCAGAAAATACAGCGTGTAGCCGGCCGCTCCGAACACCGCCGCGTGCGCGATATGGAATATCCGAAACGTGGCGAAGATCAGCGCGAAGCCGACCGCCAGCAGGGCGTAGTAGCCTCCCAGGCTGAGGCCGCTGACGAAGACCTGGACGAGGGCCAGGGCCTACTTCCCGGGCTGGATCTCGACGGCTTTGCCGGACTGCACCTTGTAGAGCGACACCGAAGGCGTTGTCTGGTGGTCGGCGCCCATGGTGATGGTCCCGCCGCCGATGCTGGGCAGGTCTTTGGTGGCAGCCAGGCCTTGCCTGATGCCGTCGGCGGTGAAGCTGTTCTTTTCGATGGCGCTCTTGATCATCAGCAACGTGTCATAGGCCTCGACGGCCGGATAGGGAGGGTCGTAACCCTTCTTGGCGTGGTAGGCGCTGGTCAGGGAAGGGGCTTTGCTGGGATCGAACTTGTAGCCCGCGTAGACCATGCCCTCGGCGGCATTGCCGGCAGAATCCTGCCAGCTCTTCTCGGTGAAGCAGCTGGCTCCTTCGTACACCGGCGCGGTGATGCCGAGCTCCCGGGCCTGCTTGATGATGGCGCCTTCGTCCGCCGTGCACTGGCCATTAATCAGGATGGTGTCCGGCTTGGCGTCCTTGGCTTTAGCCAGCAGGCCGCGGAAATCGGTGCCGCCCAGCGTGAAGCGCGCCTCGTCGTACTTGGCCCCCAGGTCTTGAGCGATCTTCTTGCTGATTGGCGAGAAGAAGTCGGCGATGGCGTTGTTGGGATAGAAGGCGAAGATGCTCTTGGCGCCGACCGCCTTCCACTCCGCCTGCAGCAGCGGTGATGTGGTGGCAAAAGTGGGGGCGTGAGAAAATCCCCATTGACTCTTGGCCATGAGCCCCGGTGCCTCGGTGGTTGTGAGGATCGGCACCTTGAGCTGATCGGCCAGCGCCAGCTGCGCCGTTACGACGTTCGTGAAGATGGTCAGCACCATCGGTACTTTGTCGACGTCCACCACTTTGCGCATGGCCGCCACGCCAGCTTCCGGCGTGCCCTTGGTGTCTTCCGACACCAGCTGCAGCGGATGGCCATTCACGCCGCCGGCCTTGTTGACGTCGTCCACGGCGATTTCAATGCCCGGCAGGATGTCGAGGGCGAAAGCGGCCAGTGGCCCGGTGAGCGGATAGGTCTCGCCCAGCTTGTACGGCTCGCCAGCCGGCTTGGCGGCGGCGCTCGCAGATGGCTTGGCCGAAGCGCTGGCGCCGGATGCGGCTGGCTTGGCCGCCGCGCTGCTGGCGGCGGCAGCGCTGGGCTTGGCCGCCGCGCTGGCAGAAGCAGCGGGAGCGCTGGAAGCCGGCGAGGCGGGTGCAGATGCGCCTCCGCAGGCCGCGAGGATCAGGGATAGCGTTAGGATGCCCAGCAGGGGCGGTCGATTCACCGGCTTCTCCTCAACTCGAAGTGTCACGCATGATACAGCACCTCAAACGCCCAGGTAAGTTCGCTTGATGTGCTCGTTGTCCCTCAGCTCCTCAGGTCTGCCTTCGTAGGCTATGCGGCCTTGCGACAGGATGTAGACATAGTCGGCAACCGCCAGGCCAAAGCCGAAGCGCTGCTCCGCCAGCAGGATGGACATGCCTTGGCCTTTCAGTTGGTGGATGAGGTCCTCGACCTGGCTGACGATGAGCGGGGCGAGACCCTCTGTCGGCTCATCCATGACCAGCAAGGCGGGGTTGCCGACCAAGCCGCGGCCGCAGGCGAGCATCTGCTGCTCGCCGCCGCTCAGTTTCGTTCCGCCCTGACGTTCGCGTTCGCGCAGCCGCGGAAACCAGTCCATGATGCGGGCGGCCGTCCAGTTCGTAGCCGATGGCTGGCGCTGAGCCACTTCGAGGTTCTCGCGGACCGTCAGCGAGCCAAAGATGCGGCGGCCCTGCGGCACCAGGCCGATGCCCGATCCGACAACGCGGTAGGGCGGCCAGCCGGTGATGTCCTGGTTGCGGAACAGCACCTGCCCGCGCCGGGACGGCGTCAGGCCCATGATCGACCGGAACAGCGTGGTCTTGCCGACGCCGTTGCGGCCCAGGAGGACGGCTACCTGGCCCTCTTCTACACGCAACGAGACGCCTTGCAGGACGTAGCTGTCGCCGTAGTAGGTATGCACGTCGCGGACCTCAAGCATGGGCTTGCTCGCGTTCCGTGCCCAGGTAAATTTGCGTGACTCGCTCGTCGTGGCGAATCGCTTCCGGGGTCCCCTCAGTCAGCATTTCGCCGAGATGCAGCACGGTAATCCGGTCGGCGAGGTCGAAAGCCACGTCGATGTCGTGCGACACGAGCACGATGGTGACGGCGCCGCGCAACGTGCGGAGGAAGGCGGTCATCGTGGTGCGCTCGGCCTCGGACAGGCCGGCAGTGGGCTCGTCAAGCAGCACGACCTTGGGCTCGGGGGCGAGCGCCAGCATGACTTCCAGCTGGCGCTGCTCGCCGTGGGACAGGTGCCGGGCCGGGACACGGCGTTTGGCCGCCAGCCCGCCGTCGTGCAGGACCTGCTCGACGCGGTCCATAGCCGGGACGAAGCTGGTTGCCGGGCGGTACATGGCGAAGGCCGAATGCCGGGGCTGGACGGCGAGCAGCACGTTCTGCTCGACGGTCAGCCGCCGGAACAGGCTGCTGACCTGGAAGGTCCGCGCCAGCCCTTTGGCGGCACGCGCGTAATCGGGCTGGCCGGTGACGTCTTCCCCGTGCAGGAAGATGCGGCCGGTGGTGGGCGGCGTCACGCCGCTGAGCAGGTGGAACAGGGTGGTCTTACCGGCGCCGTTGGGCCCGATGATCACCCGGCACTCACCTGTCTCGACGTCCAGGTCCACGCCCCGCAGCGCGTGGACGCCCTCGTAGCGCTTGGCAAGCGCTTCGGCGGCAAGCGCCTTCATGCCGGCCTGACCTCGGTCGCGGCGGCCGAGGTCAGGATGAGGGCTTCCGCCTCAACCTTGGGTCGTGCTGGGAAGCGCTGGCGGAGCCAGCCGACGATGCCCTCGCGCGCGAACAGGATGACCACGACGTACAGCACGCCCAGCACAAGGGGCCAGCGCTGGGTGAACAGGTTGGCCAGCTCCGCCACGGGCTCGATGATGGCTGCTCCCACCAGCGGCCCGATGACTGTACCGGGACCGCCCATGATGACCATCAGCAGCGCTTCCGCCGAGGGATCGACCTGCGACCAGGCGGGCACTACCGCCCCCACGAGGTAGGCCCGCAGGACGCCGGCAACGCCGGCGAAGCCGGCGGCGATGATGAACGCGGTGTACTGGTACCGCCAGGTGTTGTAGCCAAGCGAGCGCATGCGCTGCTCGTTGTCGCGGATGCCTTGCAGGGCCAGCCCGAACGGCGAGCGCACCAGGACGGCGAAGGCGCCCACCAGGATCAGGAAGAACAGCAGGACGAAGAAGTAGTAGGCATGCCCATCGGCCAGCTCGACGGAGCCGAGCCAGGGACGAGGGATACTGCCCAGGCCGTCGTCGCCGCGGGTGAGGCTGCGCCAGGTAAAGGCCACAGCCCACACCGATTGCGCCAGGGCCAGGGTAATCAGCAGGAAGGTGGCGCCGCGGGCGCGAAGGGCGATCAGCCCGAACAGGGCGCCAAGCGCGGCGGCCAGGACGACGCCGGCTAACGACGCCGGCGCCCAATTCAGCTCAAGGCGGCGGATGAGCAGCCCGGCCGTGTAGGCGCCGGTGGCCATAAAGCCCGACTGGCCAAGCGACGGCAGGCCGCTGTAGCCGGCGAGCAGGTTGAGGCCCATGGCCAGGATCGCGAACACCAGCACCCGGCTGAGGATGTCCACGAAATAGGCGGGGATGAGGAATGGCAGGACCAGAGCGAGCAGCAGGCCGGCGGTGATGGCGAGGCGCAGCCTCACGCGACGCGCCCCAGCAAGCCACGCGGCCGGAAGGCCAAGATGAGCGCCATCGGGATATAGATGCTGAAGTAGCTCAACGCCGGAACGTACGTCTTCGTCAGCGTGTCCAGCAGGGCGACGATCAGGGCCGCGATGAATGCGCCTTCGACGCTGCCGGCGCCGCCCACGATGATGACGGCGAAGGCCAGCAGCAGGGCGTCGAAGTCGAGGCCGGGGTAGATGCCAAGGTAGGGAGCGCCCAAGGCTCCGGCCAGACCGGCAATCAGCGATCCGAAAGCAAACACCAGCAGGAACACCAAGGGCATGTTGATACCAATGGTCTGGGCGGTTTCCGTGTCGTCAACGCCGGCGCGAACGACGGCGCCAAGCCGAGTCTTGTTGACGAACAGGGTCAGCATGATGGCCATCGCCAGCCCGGCCACGATCACGAAAAAGCGGTAGCGCGGATAGGTCAGCGGCCCGAAGTCGATGGGCCCTTGCAGGAATGCGGGCGCCGGCAGCCGCAGCACCGTGCCGCCCCAGGCGACCAGAGCCGCGTCGCCGGCGATCAGCAGCATGCCGAACGTGAGCAGCACCTGGGGCATCTCCTCCTCGATAGAGAAACGCTTCAGGAAGAAGCCGTAGAGGAAGGCGCCGGCAAGGCCCATGGACAGCGCGGCGCCCAGCAGCGCCAGCCAGAAACTGGCGGTCCGCGACCAGACCGCCAGCCCGATGTACCCACCCAGCAGGTAGAACGAGGCGTGCGCCATGTTCAGCACCCGCATGAGCCCGAACGTGATCGACAGTCCGGCGCTCAGCAGGAACAGCAGCATGGCCAGCGACAGGGCATCCAGCCCTGCCAGCGCCAGCGTGTCCATGGCTTGCCTAGCTGATGGCTAACCCTTCCACTCCGCGGGCTGCGGGCAGGGGATCGACGAATCCCCGAATTCTTGGACCATCGACGTTCCCCCAAGTCCACCTGTCGCCTTGATCTGCTTCAAGAAGATCGAGCGCACGGCGTTGCCGCACTTGTCGAAGTTGATCGTCCCGAAGGTCGTCTTCAGCGGCTGGCGCAGCGTGTCCATCAGCTTCTTGCGGTCTGACAGGTCGCCTTTCAGGGCTTCCGCGGCCTGCTTGATCTGCAGATAGGTGAGGTACGCCTTGGTGGCGTAGCCCGGAGGCACGCCGTACTTCTGCTTGAAGGCGGTCACGAACTTCTGGTAGTCCGCGTTGGGGTAATCCGGCGGGGGCATCTCGTTGTAGACATCCATGCCCGCGCCCTCGGCCAAGGCCTTCGGGTCGTCGTCGTCATTGGCGAACGCGGCCGGGAACGAGATGAGCTTGACTTTGCTCTTGAGGCCGAAGTCGGTGGCTTGCTGCATGAACCGGCCCGCGTCCGCAGACCAGAGCGCGCCGGTGATGAGCACATCCTGCCCGGCCGGGATCTGCGAGATGATGGGCCCGAAATCGGCATTGCCGACCGGCACCCAGAACTGCTTGGCCAGTTGAATGTTGCCGGCCGGCAGCACCTTCTGGGCCTCCCCGTTCACGTAGTCTCGGCCCGCGGCATAGTCGAGCCCAATAGTGAATGCCCGCTTGATGCCTTGATCGGCGTAGTACTTGCCGAGGGCGGGCAAGGCGACGTGCCAGGACGTCGCCACCGACCGCACGGCGTTATCGCCCGGATAATACTGGACCGTGCCGACCTCGTAGATGACCCACGTAGTCGGTTGATCGTTCATCCACTTCTGGGCGCTGGAGGCCACGCCGCTGTTGATTGGCCCGACGATCAGGTCCACTTTCTCGGAGTCGATGAGGCGTTTGCCTTCGCTCTGGAAGATGTCCACCTTGCCTTGATCTTCGGTGCGGATGAACTTGACCGGCCGCCCGGCCATCATGCCGCCGTCCTGCTGGGACAGCCACTCCAGCGTGTCGGCAATGCGGATGCCGTTGGCGCCGAAGGGGCCAGTGAACTCGGCCATGATGCCGATCTTGATCGGGTTGCCGGCTGCGTTGGCGGCTGAGCTGGCTGACGGCTTAGCGGCGGCCGAAGCCGGCGCCGCGGCAGCCGGACTGGACGCCGCTGGTTTCGCCGAAGCTGGCGAAGCCGGCGGCGCGGACGAGGCCGGGGCTGCCGCTCCCCCGCCTCCGCAGGCAGCCAGCAGCAGCGCCATGGCCGGGACAAAGAACCTGGACAGCACTTTCATGGGGATGGCCTCCTCTTTGTTGATTGAAGGCCAGCATTGTATCGCTTCTGTCTAGGCGGCTACCAGCACCTTGGTCAGGTAGGCGTCGAACCGGAAGGTGGCGAGCACGGCGGCCAGGCGGTCCTTCTCGGGAGCGGTCAGCTCGATCAGGGGCAGGCGGGGGTTGCCGACCTTATAGCCCAGCAGGCCGAAGGCGGCTTTGAGGGGCATGGGGCTGGGCTGCCAGAACAGGGCTTCGATCAGGGGCAGCAGCTTCAGGTGTATCTTGGCGGCTTCGGCGGTGCGGCCTTCGGCCAGGAGCGTCACCATGCGCTTGGTTTCGGCGCCCACCAGGTGGGCGGAGACGCTGACGACGCCGTAGCCGCCGAGGCTCATGACGGTATGCGTGTCGCCGTCGTTGCCGCTGTAGACCAAGAAACCGTCCGGCACGGCGCGCAGCACGGCGTTGAACTGCTCCAGCTTGCCGCTGGCTTCCTTCACGCCCACGATGTTGTCGATCTCGGCCAGCCGCTTGACCGTGGAGGCCTCGAGGTTGCGCGGCGAGCGCGGCGGCACGTTGTACAGGATGCAGGGCAGTGAGGTGGCGCCGGCAATAGCCTTGAAGTGCTGGTACAGGCCTTCCTGCGGAGGGTTGTTGTAGTAGGGCACGACCAGCAGGGCGCCGTCCACGCCGCATTTCTCCGCCTCGCGGGTGAGGTGGATCGATTCGGCGGTGTTGTAGTTGCCGGTGCCGGCGACGATCGCGTGCTCGGAGCCGACCGCGCGCTTGGTGACGCGATAGAGCTCGAGCTTCTCGTCCTCATTGAGGGTTGGGCCCTCGCCGGTGGTGCCGGTGATGATGAGGCCGTCGTTGCCGGAGGCGACCAGGTTTTTGGCAAGCTCGGCCGCTTTGGCGAAGTCCACCGCCCCGTTCTCGGCGAACGGCGTAATCATGGCGGTCATCAGCCGGCCGAAATGTGCCATTGATCTCCTCCTGCTAAGTATTCAGACCTAACAGATTATCGAGGCCAACCACCAGCTTGTCCAGCTTGACTACCTCGCGCACGGCGATCAGCACGCCGGGCATGAAGGAGGTGCGGTCAGTGCTGTCGTGGCGAATGGTCAGGATCTGGCCCTGCGCGCCGAAGATGACCTCGTGGTGGGCGACTAAGCCGGGCAGGCGGACGCTGTGCAGGCGGATGCCCTGCCACTCGGCGCCACGAGCACCGGGCAGCGGCTCCTTGTCGGGGACGTTGCTGGCGAAGGGCTTGCCGCGGGCTTCGGCCATTTCCATGGCCATCTTGTGGCCGGTGCCCGAGGGCGAGTCGATCTTCTGGTCGTGGTGAAGGTCGATGACCTCGGCCGAGTCGAACCAGCGGGCGCCGATGCGGGCGAAGTGCATCATCAGCACGGCGCCGAGGGCGAAGTTGGGGGCAATGAAGGCGCCGGTCTTGGTCTCGCTTGCCCGGCTCTCGATGTGGGCGAGCTGCTCGGCGCTCATACCGGTGGTGCCGATGACCGGTCGGACGCCCAGCTCCAGCGCTGCCATGGCGTTGGCGAAGGCGGCCTCGGCGATGGTGAAGTCGACCAGCACCTGGGGCTTGGCCTCAACGATGGCCTGGCGCAGATCGGTAAACACCCGGTCGCCGGGACGGAGGTCCACCCCGGCGACCACTTCCAAGTCTTCGGCCGCGTTGACGGCCTGGATGACTTCGGTGCCCATGCGCCCGAAGGCGCCGGCAACGGCGACTCGGATCATGGGGTCACTTTGTCATTCCGAGCCGAAGGCGAGGAATCCGCACCGCGCGGGATGGGGTAATGGATTCTTCGCTCGATGCTCTGAATGACAAACGGCGGCTAGTCGGACTCGTGGTGCTCGTGCGACTCGGTCGGGGCGGGAGCATCATGGCGCTCGCCTTCGGGCGGGCCACCTTCGCCGCCTGGACGGTCGAAGCGCTCGCGGAAGCCGCCTTCGCGGGGTTCGGGGCGGAAGCCGTTGCCGCCCTCGCGCTCACGGTAGCCTCCACCGCCGCCAGGGCCGCGGTCGCGGAACCCTCCGCCGCCCGGGGCGCGGTCACGGAAGCCGCCGCCGGGGCGCGGGCCACGGTCGCGGAACCCTCCGCCGCCCTCGCGGTCGCGGAACCCTCCGCCGCCCTCGCGGCCGCGGAAGCCACCACCGCCCCCACTGCGCTCGCCGCCACGGAAGCCGCCGCGATCTCCACCGCCGCCGAAGCTGGGGCGGTCGCGGCCGCCGCCGGTATCGGCCGTCGGGTCGTAGCCCTCCAGCAGGGCGCGGCGCGAGAGGTTGACGCGGCCCTGGGCGTCGACTTCCTTGACCAGCACGTCGATTTCGTCGCCAGGCTTGACCACGTCCTCCACGCGGCCGACGCGCTCGTTGGCCAGATCGGAGATGTGGACCAGGCCCTCCTTGCCGGGCAGGATCTCGACGAAGGCGCCGAAGTTCATCAGGCGGGTGACCTTGCCGTGGTACTTCTTGCCGACTTCCACGTCCTCGGTGATGGCCTGGATCATGGCCACGGCCCTGTCCTTGGCCGCCGCGTCTGTGGAGCCGATCATGACTCGGCCGTCATCTTCGATGTCGATGGTCACGCCGGTTTCGTCGGTGATCTTGCGGATGTTCTTGCCACCGGGGCCGATCAGCGCGCCGATCTTCTCCGGGTTGATCCTGATCGTCAGGATGCGCGGCGCATAGGGCGACATGTCCTCGCGCGACGTGGGCAGCGCCTCCAGCATCTTGCCCATGATGAAGGCGCGCGCCTCCTTGGCCTGCGCCAGCGCCTTTTCCATGATCTCGTAGGTGATGCCCTTGACCTTGATGTCCATCTGCAGGCCGGTGATGCCGTGCTCGGTGCCGGCGACCTTGAAGTCCATATCGCCCAGGGCGTCCTCGACACCCTGGATGTCGGTCATGATTGCGTAATTGCCGTTCTCGCCGGTGATCAAGCCCATGGCCACACCGGCCACCGGCCTCTTGATGGGAATACCGCCGTCCATCAGCGCCAGCGTGCTGCCGCAGACTGAGCCCATCGAGCTCGAGCCGTTGGACGACAGCACCTCACTCACGATGCGGATGGTGTAAGGCCACTCCTCCTCCTGTGGAAGGATCGGCCGGATGGATCGCTCCACGAGCGCGCCGTGACCTACCTCACGACGGCCGGGAGCACCCAGGCGCTTGACCTCGCCGGTGCTGTAAGGCGGGAAGTTGTACTGGTGCATGAAGCGCTTGTACTTGTCCGGGTTGATGTTGTCGAGCTTCTGCTGGTCGCCTGCCGTGCCGAGCGTTAGTACGCTCAGCACCTGAGTCTGGCCGCGGGTGAACAGGCCTGTGCCATGGGTTCGCGGCAGTATGCCGGCCTCGCAGGAGACCGGGCGAACCTCGGTCAGGTTGCGGCCGTCGACGCGGAACTGGCGCTCCAGGATGGCGTTTCGCACCACCGACTTCTCGACCTCGCCAAATACGCTCGACAGCTCTTTTCCGGTGATCTCGCCGGCCTCGACGCGCGCGGCGAAGGCCTCGCTCAGCTGCTTGCTCACGTCGGATGTGGCCGTTTCACGGCTGGCCTTGTCCGGATTGAATATCGCCTCTGACAGGCGCGGCGTGACCCAGTCCTTGATCTCCTGGCGGAGGCCCTCGTTAACGGCCGGCGGCTGGAACTCGCGCTTGGGCCTGCCTACAGCGGCGACCAGCTCCTCCTGAGCGCGAATGGATGCTCGCAGCGCTTCGTGACCCCACTGCACGGCTTTGAGCATCACGTCCTCGGGCAGCTCGTTGGCGCCGGCCTCGACCATCATCACCGCGTCGTTGGTGCCGGCGATGGCCAGGTCGAGCTGGCTCTCCTTGAGCTGCTCGAACGTGGGATTGGCGACGAACTCGCCATTGATATAACCGACTCGCACCGCGCCCAGCGGCCCGCTCCAGGGGATGTCGGAAATGCTGAGAGCGGCGGAGGCGCCATTCATGGCCAGGATGTCGGGATCGTTTTCCTGGTCCGCGGACAGCACGGTGATGATGATCTGGACTTCGTTCTTGTAGCCCTTGGGGAACAGCGGCCGGACGGGCCGGTCGGTGAGGCGGCAGGTCAAGACGGCGTTTTGGCTGGCCCGGCCTTCGCGCTTAATAAAACCGCCGGGGATCTTCCCGGCGGCATACATGCGTTCCTCGTAATCGACGGTGAGAGGGAAGAAGTCGATGCCTTCCCTGGGGCTGCGAGTGCCGACGACGGTGGCCAGCACCACGGAATCGCCGTAGCGGACGAGGACAGCTCCGTCAGCCAGCTTGGCCAAACGGCCGGTTTCAAACTCGAGGTCGTGCGCGCCAATCTTGGCCGCGACTCGATGGGTCATGGGGTGTTCTCCTATTCAGTGCGGGAGGGAGCTAGGTGGAGGCGGTGCGCCGCGGGCTGATGCCGGGCGCTTACTTCCGCAGTCCGAGGCTCGCGATGAGCTTCTGGTAGCCATCGACATTCTTACGGCTGAGATACGCCAGCAGGCGCCGGCGGCGGCCCACCATCTTGAGCAGGCCACGGCGCGAATGATGGTCGTGGATGTTGCCCTTGAGGTGCTCGTTGACGTGGTTGATGCGTGCCGTAAGGATCGCTACCTGTACTTCGGAGGAGCCGGAATCCCGTTCGTGGGTGCGATATTTCGCCACAATTTCGGGCTTGACTACAGCTGTGGGCATCCTCTCCTTACTTCTTTCTCACACTTTCTTTCTTACAAGTGGAAACTATAGCAAAACAAGGACGGCCGCTTGCCGGCCGCTCTTCTTTACAGGGTGAATAGCCGGACCAGCGACTCGCCGTCCGCGAGGACTCAGGCGACGAAGTGGGTGCCGACCGGGTTGGCGAAGAGGAGCGAGTAGTCGCCGGCCGCGATGGCGTCCTGGCGCAAGCCGGCGAACAGGTCGGTCTCGTGGGCGGGTGCATCCACCAGGCCGCGGACTCGGATGAAGGTCTCCTCAGCATAAAAGTCCCGCAGAATGTCGTCCGGCAGCTTGTCCCA
>DAIUFO010000085.1:3959-11908 GCA_036844545.1 Chloroflexota bacterium | reverse complement strand
GGATACTGTCGTAGCGCTGGCAGCTAGATTTAGCTACGGAGTAGACCACATGACGTATCGCTCAATTCGATCCGCCGCCGGCGAGTTCGGCATCTCGCAGCTGTCCGTCCGGCGACCCATACGACAGGGCCGCATCCCGGCGGTAGAGATCGGCGGTGTGTGGCGTATCCCGTCTGCCGTCTTTCCTATTTAGAAGAGTTCGAAGAGTCTTGCGAAATCCCCCCTACACTGGCAAAGTTGTCTACCGGCGCTGCCGTCTTGGCGACCTTGCGTCGGCTTTTGTTGGGCAGCATCCAGCGTTGGTGTCTGAGGACCTCTTTCAGGCGGTGCAATGCAGGCTGGCGCAGCAGGCCCCGCGGTCAATGAGGGATCGACGGCGGTACGGCAAGGAGCCGCATCCACTCGCCGGCATCGCCAAGTGCGGTGCCTGCCGCAAGAACATGGTGGCCGGCTCCTCCGTGAAACCATCCAGCGGTATCCGTTGCTATTCCCTGCGCTGTTCGGAGCGAGCATTCCGTGGCCGTCAATTTTGCGTACAGCCCAACATCCGCGAAGACTACGTCGAGCATGTTCTGGCCAGCGGCCCGGCACAAGGTCGGGAAAGTGTCACAAGACAGTTCAGGGAGCCATGTATAGCTCCATGCGCCGCGTGCCGCAGCCAGACAATCCTGATTTCCACGTCCACGACAACGCCTCGAAGGAGCCGGAGGTCGCGCCTGCGGTGAGCCTAGTCATGATGCTGCAGGGGGGCAATGTAGCTCGCGAGCTGCGCGCCAAAGGACAGGGGCTCATCGATCAAGGGCAAGAGCTTCTGGACCGGGGACAGGATCTGATCCGGCTGGCTGATCAGGTGGAGAGTTTGCAGAGCCCAGCCGAGCCCGCTCCGAGCAAGCTGCTGGTGTCGGTTGAGGAAGCCGGCAAGATGCTGGACCTGGGGCGCAACTTGGCGTACGACCTGGTCCACCGCGGTGAGCTGCGCAGCATTCGGATCGGGCATAGCATCAAGGTGCCTACATCGGCGCTGCACGAGTGGGTCAAGGCGCGGGCGGCGGGATAAGGCTGTCGCCACCGAAGAAGTCTTCCATGCCGGCGGCAATCTTGTCCTGCAACAGCTCGCCCACCGTTTGCGTGTAGCGCGTAGTGGTCTGGATATTGGTGTGCCCCAGTTGACCCTGGACAGCGCGCAAGTCGAACCCAGCCAGGATCATGTACGTGCCGGCACCATGCCGCAGATCGTAGAACCGCCGAGTCTCGATGCCCGCTTCACTTAGCAGGCGTTTGAAGGTATGGGAGGTCGTGGTCGCTGACAGTGGCAGCCCCCATTCATTGGTAAACACCAGCCCCCACGGGTTGGTCCAGGCGTCGCCCACGGCAGCCTGCCGCTCGTCGCGGTGAGTTAGCCATTCGCGGACGGCGGTCTGCACCAGCGGCGGCATCTTCAGATCGCGGGTGTGGCGGGCGTTCTTGAGCCCTTTCAAGTGGTACTCGCCCTTATAGCGAATGAGCGCGGTGCGGACGCGCACGATGCCCATCACCATATCCAGGTTGGCCTCTTGCAGCCCCAGCGCTTCCTCCTGGCGCACGCCCATCATGGCGACCATCAGGATGACCGGCGCCACGGCTCGGGCGTGCATCTTGCCGTGCCGGTCGGGTCGTCGCAGCAGGTCCAGCGCCAGCTCGGGCAGGCGTCGAGCATCGGTCACGGTCAGGGGCCTAATCTCCGACTCGTGCCATTCCAGCGGGGGTGCCAGCTCGGCGGCATTGTCTCGTACCGTGCGGTCGGCGCGGGCTTGGTTGAGGGCGATGCGCAGGATGCCACGGCAGCGGTTGGCCAGGCTGGCCGTAGCTCCGCTCTTGACCTTCGCAGCCATCCACTGCCTGACATGTGAGGCGCGCAGCTCGCTCAACTTGACCTTGCCCAGCCCAGGAATGAGATGGAGGTTCACGCAGCGGGCGTAGTCGCGGTAGGTGGTCAGCTCCAGCCCACCCGGCTTACCGGCTAGCGCGTCCTTCTCGGCCAGCCATCCGGCCAGGAAGGTGCCGGTGAGGATGCGGCGGTCGCCTACGTCCTCATCGCCGTCCGTGGTCGCGGCCTGGGCTGTGTGCAGCTTCTCCAGGCACTCGGCTTCGCTGTCGGCATACACCGCTTTGCGCTTGCCGTCCGCGCCGTAGTAACGCCCCTGCCAACCCTGCCAGCCCTTGATCTCCACGCGGCGCACATTCTGGTAGCGCTGCCGTTTGGGGCTAGGAGGAATGGGGCTAGTAGCCCGTCGCCGCCGGTTCGGGAAGTCGATGAGCGTTCCAGATCGTGCCATGCTGTCCTCCTGACGGGGCTAGTAACGGGGCTAGTAGCTGTCAGAAGTCTAGCAAGCCCGAGTGTTTCGGGTCGATCTTCTTCGTGGAGGGGGTGAGGTTCGAACTCACGTAGCGCGTCGCGCGGCAGATTTACAGTCTGCTGCCATTAACCACTCGGCCACCCCTCCGGGCGCCGCGTGAGTATAGCGCCTGCCGGCGTGCTAGCGGGCCTTGAACTCGCGCCGGAACAGCAGCACGCTGGCCCCGAAGAAGAACGCCCCAAAGGCCGCCAGAATCCCCAAATCGAAGGGCGTGTGCAGGATGCCGCGCAGCATCACGTCGTCCAAGGTCCGGATGGCGTAGGTGGCCGGGAGCAGGTAGGACACGATCCGCACCGGCCACTCGATCGTGTCGATCGCGACCAGGAAGCCGCTGAAGAACACCGACGCGATCAGGACCAGCATCGCGATCTGCGCCGCTTGCTGCTCGCTGCTGGAAATCATCGAGACCACCAGCCCAATCCCCACCGCGGCCGCTGTCAGCAGCAAGATGGCGGCAGCAAGCCCGGCCGGCGGCCCGAACACCGGCACACCCAGCACGCCCACTATCAAGCCCACCAGCGCTCCGCCGGCTATGAGGCACAGCGTTCCGTAGGACAAGAAGGTGCCGACCGCCACCTCCGCGGGCTTAACCGGGGAGGTCTGGAACAGCTCCATCAGGCCCAGCAGGCGCACCCGCGACATCGACAGCGCGCCCAGTGTCACCCCCAAGTGCTGCACGATGAGTGCCAGCACCGCCGGCGCGTAGAAGCCGGTCCCGTTCGGCTTCCAGGGAGCGACGTTCTGGAGGTCGAGGCTGAACGGCGCAGCAATGACGTCGGCTGGGATGGTCTTGAAGCGCGTCACCGTGGTGTCGATGTCGGTCAAACTGGCGGCCACCTGCCGCAGGTCTTGCGGCGACAGCGTGGGCGCACCCGAGGCCGTGAGCTGCGACTCGAGCTGGCTCACCTGCGACCGCAGGTCGTCGACCGCCGTGGCTGCCTGCTGGAGCTGATTCAGCGGCTGGCCAACGAGGTCGTTGAAAAACAGCAAGGGGCTGTTCTGGGCGATATCGATCGCCTGGTGCAAAGTGTTCGAGAGCTGGTCCAAAGAGGACGCCAGTTGACTGAGGTCGGCTTGGGATTGATTCAGATCAGGTGAGGCTTGCAGCAGCTTGACATAGTCCTGCGCCTGAGCCACGAAGCCATGGACGTCGCCGATCTGGCTCTGCGCCTGGGACACCGCTTTCTGGATGGTCTGGCGGTTGAGGGCATCGACCTGCTGCCGGATGTAGGCCTGGGCATAGCTCAGGCGCACAGGATCGATCTCGTTCGTGAGCACTTGGACACGCGCGTGCTGCCCGCTCTGGATGGCATCGGTGGGGTTCGACGGCACCACCACCACTAGGTCGACCTGGCCGTACAGCAGCTCTTGGCGAGCCTGCTGCTCGTTCGAGGTAGTGGCCCGAACGTCGAGGAACTGCGCCAGCTCGGTGCTGTTCACGTCGAGCGGCGTTTGCGCTTGGCTCTGCGCTTGGCCCTGTGGGGTAACGATGATGGTCCGAGGTCGAGGTGCGCCAACGGACTCGCCGTAGCCAAACAGGAACAGAATGAGGAAAGGGCCGAGCACCAGTACGGCCATGAGCCATGGCTGGCGCCACACCTCGGCCGCCCATTGGGTGAAGAAGCTGAGCGTGCGGGTGACGCTCCTACCCATGGCCCTGCTCCTCTCCGCCGACAATGCGCTTGAACACGTCGTCGAAGCTGGCGACCACTGGCCGCACGGCCTCCACCACCTGGCCGCGGTCCTGCAACGTTTCGGTAATCGCCGGCGTGGCCGTAGCGGCGTCCTCCACCACCACCCGCAGCCCGACGTCTGTCCAGCGAATCGACCTCACCGCGGGCAGCTGACGTAAGGCCATCACCGCCTCGCGCGATACGTCCCGTGCCTCGACTTCGACCACCTCGCCGCCGATGGCCTTGCGCCGCAAGGACTCTGGTGTGCCGATAGCCACCAGCCGGCCTCGATCCAGGATGCCTACGTTGTCGCAGTGCTCGATCTCGTCGATGTACTGCGTGGTGACAAAGACGGTGACGCCCTGATCGCGGAGCGTGCGCAAGAGGTCCCAGATTTTGCCGCGCAATACAGGGTCGAGGCCGGCTGTCGGCTCGTCCACAAAGATCACTGTTGGCTCGTGCACCAGCGCGCAGGCCAGCTCCAGCCGGCGCTGCATGCCCCTGGAGAGGTGTCTGGCCAGCCGGCGCCGCACCTCCCACAGCTCCAGGAACTCCAGCACCTGGCGGATGCGTGTGCGGCGGCGCCACCAGCCCATGCCGAACAGGCCAGCCACGAAGCGCATGTTTTCATACACCGTGAGGGTGGGATACAAGAAGAAGCCCTGCGGCGTGTAGCCGATCTGCTCGCGCTGCCGAGTGCTGAAATGAGTGGGGTCGGAGCCCATCACGGCCACGCTGCCGCTGGTGGGCCGCAGGACGCCGAGCAGCAGCCGGATCGTCGTCGTCTTGCCGCAGCCGCTGGGGCCAATCAAGCCAAATACCTGGCCGGGAGCAACGGCCAGGCTCAGCCGGTCTACGGCAACCGTCCCACCGAAGGCTTTGGATGCTTGGTTCAGCTCTACGATAGGAGCAGCCGCTGCCATGCTGGCTCTCCTACCGCAACGGACGTGCCAGCAGGCCGTTCGAGGGCGAAACACTATCCAAGGTCGCGCGTTTCGTATACTGAGGCGGCACGGACTGTGGCACGTGTCCTGCTGTGATTGAGACATTGTGAGGATTGCCTGATGCGTCGTTCAGTTTTCGCGCTCGTCAGCCTGGTAGTGCTGCTCGTGGGCGCAACCTATCTGCCTGGTGTGGGCGCGCAAGTTGCCGGCGGACCTGACTACGATATTCCCGGCGGCCACTTCTACACCCAGACCAATGCCGGCGCTCCCGCCAACTTCGGCTACCGCATGACCAATGAGGGCGGCATCGGCTTCTGGGACCAATTCCAGAAGTTGGGCGGTGTGACCGCGCTCGGCTACCCCGCCTCGCGGCGCTTCATTCTCGACGGCTTTTTCGTGCAGGCGACGCAGAAATACATCCTGCAATGGCGGCCCGAGGTGAGCCAAGTCTATTTTGTGAATGTCTTCGACAAGCTCCACGACCAGGGCAAGGACAGCGCGCTGCAGCAGCAGTTCGGCATTCCGACACAGGCTGATCCAGCCATCGATCAGGGCACGCGCCTGGGCTGGCTGACCGCCGACCCGGCCATCGCGAAGCAATTCGGCACCGGCCCCGCGGCGCTTCAGGCCAACGGCCTGCCCACGTCGCAAATCACCAATGCCGGCCCGTTCTCCATCATCCGGGCCGAGCGGGACGCGATTCAGAAGTGGAGCTCGGCCGGTCCTGGGGGCATCACGCCGGGTACGGTGAGCGTTGTCAACGGCGGGGACGTGGCCAAAGCGCTCGGTCTCGTGCCGGGCGACGCGGGGATCACAGAAACAGCGCAGGGCCAGGCGCTGGCGACGCCGACACCGGTAGCCACAGCGACGCCTGTCGCAACACCCACGCCGACTTTTCCCTTCATCTCTAAGAGCGTAAACACGCCGCCCATTGACTGTGGCGGCAGCAACCGAGTGCCTTGCGTCGACAGTGCCCCCAACGCGGGCGCCCAGTTCGTGCAGGGCCACGTTGTGGACAAGAGTGGCAACGGACTCGTCGGTTTCAACCTAACTTGGACGTTCTACGGGAACAGTGAAACGGTCGGCACTGAGGGCGACGGCATTTTCACCCTCCACATCTCCAACACGTGCCCAATCGAGCACCGCGTTTACAACGTGTTCATCACCGATGGCCAGGGACACCAGGCGTCAGATATGCGCACCGTTACCTATGACAACTGCAACACCGCCGGCGAATTCCACTTCGACTTCGTGAAGCAGTCGTAGCAATGAGCTATCCGCGGCGAGCGGTTACGCTCGCTGCAGATAGCTCTCGATTTCCCACAGGCTGATGTGGTTGCGGTAGGCCGCCCACTCCTGCTCCTTGGCGCCCAAGAAGCGTTCGTAGATGGACTGGCCCAGGGCGGCCCGAACGACCGGGTCCCACTCGAGCTCCTCGATGGCCTCGCCCAGTGTCTGAGGCAGTGGATCGGCCTCTTGCTCCGCTGCCGCGGCTTCGTCCTCGATCCGCTCTTCGACCGGCTCGGGCAGCAGCGTACCGCCGGCGATGCCCTCCAAGCCGGCTTTGAGCGCGACGGCCAGGGCCAGATAGGGGTTGCAGCTGGGATCGGGTGAGCGCAGCTCCACGAACATGCGCTGGCCGTCGAGGCCAAGCTCGGGCACGCGAATCAGCGCGCCGCGATTGGTGCGCGCCCAGTCAATCAACGCCGGAGCCTCGCCACCGCCAGTAAGCCGCTTGTAGGAATTGACGAGAGGCGCCATCAGCGCGCACATGCCTCGCGCATGAGCGAGCTGGCCGGCCACGAACGCCCGGCCGGTATCCGAGAGATGATAGGTGGCATCGGGCTCGAAGAAAGCGTTGCGGCCGGAGCTCCGGTCGAACAGGGCTTGCTGGAAGTGCAGCCCGGAGCCGCTCAGCCCGGCCAGTGGTTTGGGCATGAACGTGGCCAGCAGTTTCTCGCGCTGGCCGTAGGCTCGCAGGGCGATCTTGAGGGTGGCGATGGCATCCGCCGCCCGCAGCGCGTCGTGCTCGGCTAAGTCGATCTCATGCTGCCCTGGTGAGACCTCGTGATGAGTAGCAGCCACGGCGAAGCCGCACTGCTCGAGCGTTCGGGCCACTTCGTGGCACAGCCGCAGCGTGCGCTCGGTGGGCATGCTGTAGTAGCTCTCGGCGTCGCTGGGCTCCAGCCCCCGCGCCAGCCCCAATGACGTGGACTGCTCGTCCAGGAACAAGAAGAACTCGAACTCCGCCGCGACGCGGTAGTCGAAGCCGGCTTCGTTGGCCTCGGCGAGGACTCGCTTGAGGGCTTGGCGGGGGTCGCCGGAGAACGGCTCACCGCTGGGCAGGCCCAGGTCGCAGATGAAGCGGGCGGCCGGCGGGTCCTCCCAGGGGAAGAGCGCCAGGCTGGACGGATCGGGCCGCAGGTACAGGTCGCTTTCCGCCACGCGCGCCCAGCCCTCCACCGACGAGCCGTCGAACCACACGCCCTCATCAAAGGCGCGCTCCAGCCGGCTGGCGGGGATGGTCACGCCTTTGACGCTGCCGAGGATGTCCGTGAACTGGAGGTAGACGAAGTCCGCCCCGGCGGTTCGGACGCGGGCCAGCGCCTCGCTGGCTGGCGAATCAGTGAGCGCCATGAGCCAACTGGGCGATCACGCCGATGAGCGCCAGAGCCGCGAACAATGCCAGCACCAGCCCGGCTGTCTTGAGTGGGCCGGGAAGATCGCCAGCCGACGGCGGCTCATCCGGCCAGGTGTAGGGCTCGACGTCACGCCAGCGCTCCAGATCGTGCCGCAGCTCGGCCATGGTCTGGTAACGCTGGCTTGGATCGCGGCGGATAGCCTTGGCCACGATGGTCGCCAGCGGCGCCGGAAAGTTCGGCGGGCCGCTCACGCGCGGTGCCTCGCGGTGGACGTGCTGGTCCATGATGGCCAGG
>DAIUFO010000085.1:0-3949 GCA_036844545.1 Chloroflexota bacterium | reverse complement strand
ATGGCCAGCGCGTTGTCGCCTTCGTAGGGCACCTTGCCGGCGAGCATCTCGAACAGCATGGTGCCAAGCGCGTACACGTCAGTTCGGGCATCACCCCGTTCGCCGCGCACCTGCTCGGGCGCCATGTAGTCGGGCGTGCCCACGGAGTTGCTCAGCCTGCTCCAGGTCAGGCGCCGCGCGCCCTGCAAGAGGGCGATGCCGAAGTCCAGCAGCTTGAGCTGGCGATCGGGCGTGATCAGGACATTTTCCGGCTTCAGATCCCGATGGATGATGCCCTGTGCGTGGCAGGCTTCGAGCGCGCCGGCCAGCTGCCGAGCCAGCTCCACGGCCTCATCCACTGCCAGCGGCGCGTGATCCTCCAAGTAGCGCCGCAGCGGCTCGCCTTCTACATACTCCATCACCAGGTAGGGGGCGGCGCTGTCGTCCAGGTGGCCGGTGTCGAGCAGTTGCTGGATGTGCGGGTGCACCAGCCTGCGGCCGATCTCGGTCTCGCGCTGATAGCGGCTGTAGGTCGCAGGATCGCCAATGATGTTGGCGTACGGGATCTTGAGGACCACAACCCGGCCGGTCTCACGATCGCGCGCCCGGTAGGACTCGCTCATGCCGCCCTCGCCCAGCAGATCGACGATGTCGTAGCGGCCGACCACTTGCCCCGCTGCAAGCCTCACGCTGTGCATTCTAGTGAGCACGCTCAGCGCAGGCGCTCAAACAGACCCCCCAGCAGGGTGGGCCGGTGATGGCTGTGCTGCGCGGCATGGTCCACCTCCAGCACGCGTACGACTTGGACGCTGACGTTATCGTCGCAGTTGCGATCCAGACATAGGTCGATTACCTGCCGGCAGGCGTCCTCCGGCTCCGCACCGGCGACAATTTCCGCCAGCTCGGGCTCCGTCACTTCAGACCACACCCCGTCCGTACACATGACGAAGGCGTCGTCCGGCTGAGCTGGCTCTCGCGCGAAATCGGGCCTGAGCATGAGCTGGTGGCCAACGGTCCTGGTCAGAATGTTGCGGCTGGGATGATCGGCCACCATTTCCGGCTTGACCAGGCGCATGCGGACCAGCTCGGCGACTTCGCTGTGATCGGCGGTCAGCCGCGTCAGCTGCTTGCCTCGGAGCCGGTAGATGCGGCTGTCGCCAACGTGGGCGATGTAGGCGGTGGCCCCCGCCAAAGCCAGGGCGCTCAAGGTTGTGCCCATCCCCCGCTGATCGAGGTGCTTTTGCGCCAGGTCGTGTACCCGCAGGTTGGCCAGCTGCACAGCGTGCCGCAGCGCCGGCTCGATGCGGCCGGCGTTGGAGGGGGCATAGTACTCATCCAGCAGCGCCTTGATGGCGGTGGCGCTGGCCACCTCGCCGGCGTTGAGACCGCCCAGGCCGTCGGCAATGGCAAACAGCAGCCCCTTACGCTCGCGCTCGGTCGGGTCGGTGGGTTGCACCGACCCGACCGCGTCCTCATTGTTTGCGCGAACGGAGCCCTGATTTGTCTGCGCGGCCGCCTGGACGATCACACGGTCAGCCGGTGGCGCTTACTCCCATCAGGCTGCGACCGGACTTGCGATTGTTGATTAGGACATACACCACGCTGGCGACCAACCACAGCGCCGCGATGATGAGGGCCATCATTGACTCGGTCTGCGAGTCGCCTCCGCCGATGAAGCCCAGGCCGAGGATGGTCAGTAGCATGGCCAGGTTAGCCAGCAAGCCAAGCACCGGCACGATCAGGTGCATCAGCAGGTGCTGCTCGCGGCGGCCGGCGAAGGCGATGATGGTCCACAAGCAGGTCAGCGCGTACAGCACGAACGTCCCAAAGTTGGAGGCCAGGGTAATACCGGTCAAGTTGACGACCGAGATAGTGCCGATGGAGCCGATGATGGCCGACACCACGACCATTACCCAGACCGCTACGTGCGGGGTGGCGTTCTCCAGGTGCAGCAGGCCCAACGGCTGCGGCATTTCCTGGTCCTGCGCCATGGCGTAGGTGATGCGTACGCCGGTGTTCATAGCCGAAAGCGTCGTCCCCAGGATGGCCAATGCGACCGTGACCGCGATCACGATCATCAGGCCGAAGCCGGCCCCGCCGATCACGGGTTTGACCATCTGGATGATCATGTCGCCGATCGGCGCGCTCGATGCCGCGGCGGCGCCGATGTCGGTCAGCTGCGTCGGGACTACGCCCGTGACAGCATCGGCCGGGCATCCCCCGGTGGGGCAGGGGCCGGTCAGCATGTCGGACAAGCCGTAGTTGGCGGCGAAGTATTCGAACATGTACGCAAGCAGACCCTGGATCACCAGCGCCAGGATGATGGCGCGCGGCACGTCTCGCTTCGCGTTCTTGGCCTCGGCGCCAAACGCTGTGCAGGACTCGAAGCCAACCAGGATCAGGATGGCGATGGTGGCCTGGAACAGGACGTTCAGCATGTTGTGCGGCAGCATCACATCGGTGGGGCTGCTGAATACGAACTTGGCGTGGTCCGGATTGCCGGTGCGGTAGATGATGGCGATAACGGCAAACACCGCCAGCGCCGTCAGCTGGATGACGTTGATCAGGAGCGCCGTGGTGGTCGAGCCGGAAACGCCGCGGTAGGCGATAAAACCGACGAACGCGGCGAACGCACAGGCGATCACAATCTGGATCGGGATCGCCAGGGGGTCGCCGGTGAACGCTTGCCAGATGTAACTGAGCAGCGTCGCCATGAACGCCACCATGACGCCGGGGTACACCCAGTAGAACAGGTGCGCTGCCCAGCCGGTGGCCAGCTTGGCGATCCGGCCCCATTTGTGGTGTTTGGTCTCTTCCTTGTCGATGAAGGCTTTCTCGGCAAAGTAGTAAGCGCTGCCGGTGCCGGCCTCAGGGTAGATCTTGGCCAGCTCCGCATAGGAGATGGCGGTCAGGAAAGCGAGGATGAGAGCGAACATGATGCCCGGCCACATGTCCGTAGCCGTCGAGTCGCCGCTGGGAGTGGTTTGGGCTACCTGGACCTGGTAGGTGATCCATAGGAACGCTCCCGGCGCTATCAGCGCCATGGCGTTCACGGTCACACCCGTGAGGCCCAGGGTTTTCTTCATTTCAGCCATGCGATGCGCGTTCTCCTTTTTTGTTTTGATGGGGTTGCCCAAGGAGCGGCATCGCTCCCGGCTCTCCCGGCTGGAGCCTGGCCCACGCTGGCCGTGAGGCTAGACTATCCGGCCAAGCCCGCTTCGTCATCGGGCAGTGTTCACGGAGATTCGGATCGCCCGATGTGCAACATGCACAATCCGTGCTTGCCCTTGTGCTCCTGATGTGCTCGGTACCATATTGAGGAATAGATGTCGACGGGAATAGGGCCGCGCGAGCCCGTCCGAGAGGCCGCTTCACAGCCCGACGACGGCTGGGGCGAGTGCCGGCCCGCCGAGATGGCGCCGGGCTTCAGTGGCCTGGAGGCGCGTGAGTACCGCCCCGGCTCCCGGCCAGGCGCCGGTTACGTGCGGCGAGTGCGGGATCCCAAGGCGGAGTTCCGGTTCCTCGAAGAAGGCCTGTTGGAAGCCACGCCCGAAGCCAACGCGGCGCGCGGCGGCTTCGGCAAGATCGCCGGGGGCGTCAAGCGCGTGCTCATCGGGCCGCCCCTAGCTTCGTCGCAGGCGATTCACGAGCGGCTGACGAAGATCAAGGCCCTGGCTGTGCTGTCGTCGGACGCGCTCTCGTCCGTCGCCTACGCCACCGAGGAGACGCTGCTGGTGCTGGTGGCCGCCGGGACCGCCGCGCTGTCCTTCAGCTTACCCATCGCCGCGGCCATCGTGGCGCTCATGCTTATCGTTGGCGTCTCCTACCGGCAGACCATCAAGGCCTATCCCAAGGGCGGCGGCTCGTACATCGTGACCAAGGACAACTTGGGTACGCTGCCGGGGCTGCTGGCCGGGGCATCGCTGCTGATCGACTACGTCCTTACGGTCGCCGTGAGCGTTTCGGCGGG
>DAIUFO010000084.1:1538-12126 GCA_036844545.1 Chloroflexota bacterium | reverse complement strand
CGCTGGACAACAGCATCCTGACCATTTCGCTGCCGGACATCCTGCGCTCCATCAACGCCACGGTGGTCGAGATCATGTGGGTGGTGATGGGCTATGCCCTGATCAACACCGCGCTGCTGCTGCCGTTCGCACGGCTAGCCGACATGAAGGGCCGGGTGCGGCTGTTCAACCTCGGGTTCGCGGTCTTCATCGTGGCTTCGGCCTTGTGTGGCCTGTCGCAGACCGGGCCGCAGCTGGTCGGCTTCCGCCTCCTCCAAGGCGTTGGCGCCGCCTTCCTGCTGTCTAACAGCATTGCCCTGCTGACGGACGCGTTCCCGGCCCAGGAGCGCGGCAGTGCCCTCGGCATCAACATGATGGCCGCGACAACCGGCTTCGTGACGGGCATCATCGCCGGAGGCGTGATCTCCCAGTTCCTCGGCTGGCGCTACATCTTCTTCATCAACGTGCCGATTGGCGCCTTCGCGGCTGTCTGGTGCTTCCTCAAGCTGCATGAGATCGGCGCCGTGGATCGTGAGGCTCGCTTGGACATGCCGGGCATGATCACGTTCCCGCTGGCGATCGCCTGCATTCTCGCGGCGCTGACTTTCGTGACGCTGGGCCGCTGGGGGCAGGAGCCGACAAACCTGCTTTTCGCCTGCGGCATCAGCCTGCTGCTGCTGTTCACGTTCATCGAGTTCCGCGTGGCGGAGCCGATGATGGATCTTCAGCTGTTTCGCATCCGCATGTTTTGGGCAGGCAACCTGGCGATGTTCATCAACACCCTGGCTCGCGGATCGACGATGTTCATCCTGAGCTGGTACTTCCAGGCGGTGCTGCGTGACCAACCCGTGGTGGCCGGTCTCAAGCTGCTGCCTATGGCGGTTGTGATGGCTATCGCGGCGCCGCTGGCCGGCCGTATGGCCGACCGGTTCCCGTCGCGCGGTCTGGCGACGCTAGGCCTGGTCGGCACCACGATAGCTATGGGCTGGATGGCCACTTTCCCGGTAGACGTTCACTACATCATCGTGGCCGGCTGCCTGGTGCTCCTGGGTCTCAGCAACACTCTATTCAACGCCCCGAACACGACCGCGGTCATGGCCTGCGTGCCAGCGCGCCGCCGCGGAGTCGCGGCCGGTGCGCGCTCGCTGCTGCTGAACAGCGGCCAGACGATGTCGATCGCCCTGACCATGGCCATCGTGTCGACGGCGATGTCCTATGGAACCCTGGTGGCCCTGTTCTCCGGCTCTGCCGAGGCTGCGCATGGGCTCGACTCCGCGGCCTTCATGGAAGGCTTCCACAAGGTGTTCCTGCTCGGCGCCGTTCTCAGCATCGTGGCCATCGTGTGTTCGATGCTGCGCGGCCAGGAAGACCGCGCACGCCAGGCCGATGAACCGGCTGCCGCGCACGAAGTCGAAGAGCCGGTACTAGCGGGAGCCCACTAAGCCCGCAGCCGGTAGCGCTGGATCTTGGCCATGCCGCCGACAGTCCGCGGCAGGTCGGCTACGAACTCGACCGAGCGCGGGTACTTGTAGTGGGCCAGCTTGTCCTTGACGAATAGTTGCAGTTCCTTGGCCAGCGCAACCGAACCGTTGTAGCCCGGCTTGAGGACCACGAATGCCTTCGTCTTAATCAGGCCCTCGGAGTCAGGCGCGCCGACAACGGCGCAGTCGGCCACCGCCGCGTGGCCCAGCAGTGCGCCCTCGACTTCTGTCGGCGCCACGTATAGGCCCCCAACCTTGATCATGTCGTCGGCGCGGCCCTGGTAGAAGTAGAAACCGTCGACGTCGACGACGAAGTTGTCGTGGGTGCGCAGCCAATCGCCGGCGAAGGTCTCCTTTGTGCGTTCGTGCTTGTTCCAGTAGCCGGCGGCGACGCTGTCAGAGCGCATGTACAGCTCGCCCATCTCGCCGGCCGGCGGCGGGTTGCCGTCAAGGTCGAGCACCTTCGCCTCGTGCGGCGGTATGAGCTGTCCGGCACTGCCGTGGCGGACCTGGCCTGCCCGGTTCGAGATGAAGATGTAGCCGAACTCGGTCGAGCCGATGCCGTCCAGTATCTCGACGCCAAAGCGATCACGCCAGCGCCCGTAGAGCGGCCCCGGCAGCGGCTCGCCGGCTGAGGCGCACAGTCGCAGGCTGCTCAGGTCGTGCGGCGACTCGTCCGCCAGCATGGCCGCCAGCGAAGTCGGCACCGAGCAGAACAGCGTCGGCCGCTCGGTCTCCAGGAGGTGGTACAGCGTCGCGGGCGCGGGGCGGGCTGGGTTAAGCACAACGGACGCGCCGGCGTACAGCGGCAGGTACAGCGAATTGACCAGCCCGTAGGAGGCCGACAAGCCGGCCGACGAGAAGAACACGTCCTCGGGCGCGGTGTGGATGACCTGTTCGGTGTAGGGCCCGACGCAGTGCAGCATGTCGTGCTGCAGATGGATGACGCCCTTGGGCGTGCCGGTGGTGCCTGATGTGTACAGCCAGTAAGAGGCGTCGTCGGGCGTGGTCGGGGCGGGGTCCCGCTCGGCGGAGGCAGCCTGGGTGATCTGCTCGTACGCCAGGCAGCCGCCGGCTGTGTTGGGGCCAATCATCACGATGTGGCGTAAGAAGCGCAGCTCGCCGCGGATCGGATCGAGGCGGTCCCACACCTCGGGGTGCACGACCGCGACTGTGGCGCGGCTGTCGTTCAGGTAGTACTGGAAGTCCTTTGACGACACCAGCCGGTTGGCTGGCACCGGGACAGCGCCCAGCTTCATCGCGCCCAGGAAGGTCGCCAGGAACTCGGGGCAATCGGGTAACAGCAGCAGACAGCGTTGCTCCATCTGCAAACCCAGGCCGGCCAGCGCGTTGGCGGTGCGGTTGACCTGGCCCAGCAGGTCCGCGTAGGTCCACGTCGTGCCCTGGCAGCGCAGCGCCGGGCGGCTGCCGTAGCCATCTTCGACATGGCGATCCACCAAGTAGGCCGCCATGTTGAACGTCTGTCCCAGGTCGATCAGACCGGCGCCGCCTCCGGCAGGCTGCCGTAGTTGCCGCGGAAGAACAGCAGCGGCTTGCCGGCGCCATGCTCGACGCTCTGCACGTTGCCGATGAAGATGGTGTGGTCCCCGGCTTCGTAGGCTCGATCCACCAGGCACTCGATGACCGCCAGAGCGCCCTCGATGACCGGCGCGCCGGTCTGGCCGGCATGGTGCGCCAGGCCGTCGAACTTGTCTTCGCCCTTGCGCGCGAAGCGCTGCGACACCTCGCGCTGCTCCTCTCCGAGGATGTTCACCGCGAAAGCCGACGCCTGGCCGATCACCGGGAATGTGTCCGATCGGTGGTCGACGCACACCAGGATCAGCGTCGGTTCGAGCGACAGCGAGCTGAAGGCGTTGGCCGTCAATCCCCGCGGATTGCCGGACCCATCCATCGCCGTGATAACGGTAACGCCGGTGGCAAAGCAGCCCAGCGCTCGGCGGAACTCCATGGGATCGACGGGCATCTGTCGGCCATCAGTCTAGCAAGACCGCTTTCTACTTCCGCTCGGGCGCCACGCGGCCGTCACTGAGCGTTCGAACGGCCGCCGGCCGCTGCACGGGGTAGCGGCCCACGGCGAACACGCAGTGCTGATCGCCGCGGGCAATGGAGCGCTCGAGCGTGGCAGGTGCGCCCAGCAGCCGCGTGACCACCTGCGTGTGGTAGCGGCACACGTCTGGCCGCTCCAGCGCAAGCTCCGCGTAAGGGCAGTGGAAGTCGCGGATCAGGAAGCGATCGCCGGCTTCTTCCCAGCGTGCCAGGCCGCTCTCCTGCGCGAGCACCTCAGTCGCCGCCACGACGCGTTCCCGCAGGTTCTCGCAGTCAGGCATCCCGCCGGCGTGCCGCGTGGCGTAGCGCGCAGCCGCCATGTCCAACAACTGGTCCACGCCGCGGCTGCCCGCCAGCGCCTGCAGGCTGTCCAGCAGCTCGGCCGAGAAGCCCTCTGCTCGGTTGGGCAGCAGCGCTTCGGCCTGGCTGGTCAAGCTGAAGCGGCGGCGGGGCCGGCCAACGTGGCCGCGCTCGTCCTCGCCGGCCACCAAGCCTTGCTCCCGCAGCGCCGCCAGGTGGCTGCGCATCGTCACCGGCACCACGCCGAGGTCTGTCGCCAGCTCTTCTACCGTCGACGGTCCGCGCTCCAACAGCCGCCGCAGCACCCGCTCGCGCGCGCCGGAATTTCTATACATTCCAGCTTGGATATTAGCTCGATGGCGGCGGCTGTGACCAGAAGGCGATGCTGCCGTCGGCGACCTGCTGCACGCCGGAGCCGTCGGCCGCGGCGGCGAAAACGTGGGGATTGTTCGACGAGCCATTGCCGCTGGCGCGCACGCCGGCAAACAGGACACGCTGGCTGTCGGGCGACCAGACCGTGTGAGATTGGGCGTACTGGTCGAAGAAGCTCATCAACTGAGCGAACTCCTGCGTGGGCGCGAAGCTGGCCAGAGATCGCTTGTTCTTGCCGCTGCTGTCCACGCTAAGCAGCGTCAGCCCAGCCGGCCCCGGACTGAAGTAGGCCAGGCGGCGGCCGTCCGGCGCCCAGAAGAAGGCCACCAGCGCGTCGTCCACCACCTGCGTGCCGGGGCCGGAGCCGTCGGTCACCCACAAGCCTGTGGAGAAATCGTCCTGCTCCGAGATGCGAGCGCCGTAGGCAAGCTGCCGGCCCCGCGGCGCCCACACGAACGCCGGCCCGAAGCCCCGGGCCAGCAACGAGCTCTGATCGCCCTGCCGCAGGTAGAGGCCGTCCTCTTTGTCGCCGATGCCGGCCGCGAAGGCCCAATCGCGCCCATCGGGCGACCAAGCCGGCGTGTTGAAGCTGCTCGGCGCCATGGGCAGCGGCTGCGCCTCGCTTCCCGCCCGGACGCTCAGCCGGGATAGGCGGGCGCGAGCGTCCATACGGCGGTCCCCATTGACGTGCACCAGCAGCGTGCTCGAGTCCGGCGACCAGGAGCTGAACAGCGGCGCGCCGCTCTCGACGGCAGGCCGGAGCGCTGGCTGGTCTTCCGAGACGTCGGCAAGCTGGAGCGCCAGGCTGTCCCGCTGCTGGACCAGAGCAGTGAGATAGCGGCTGTCCGGCGACCAGCTGAGGTAGATTGGCGCTGTGCCGGACGGAAGAGCCATCGGTCGCTCGGTTTGCCCATCGCTGCCGATCAGGACGATTCCCGCGCCGTTCAGGTTGCCGCCGCTGACGGACAGCCGGCCAAAGGCGATCCAGCGTCCGTCGGGCGACCAGGTGGGCCAGCTCTCGATGCGGCGGCTGCCGCCGGAGGCCAGCTCGCCCAGGCTGTCCCCGGTCATAGCCACGACGTTCGAACCGTCGCCCCGAGCCGTGTAGAGGTGGCCGTCAGGTCCGATGAAGGCGATGCGGTCGATACCCCGGCTGGCCCCGCCGCCGCTCCGGCCGCAAGCCGCCAAGGCAACCACGAGCCCCAAGGGCACGAGCCAGAGCGGACTCACAGCGACTCTTCTACCCTAGCTCCGAGGGCGCTGATGACGACCATCGGTTGCAGTATAAAGGCCGGTCTGCCGCTGATCAGGCATGCCTTCTGGCCGCCTGTCGCTAGTACTGGCGGCTGACCGGAGAAGAACCCTAAGCCGCCAGCTCGTCCTCTTCGACGCGGGTCTGCCAGTAGGCCAGCCGCTCGCGGATGTAGTCCTCACGGCGGGTCAGCTGTGTGCGCTCACCGCGAAGCATCTCCTGGCATTCGCGAATCAAGTCCCGCGCCCCAAGGAGCTGCGTCGTGGGTTCAGGGTCAAGGTTGCTCATGTTTTCCAGACTAGACACGCTTCGCACCGCGCCCGACCCCCTCAGGCCGCTTTCCGCGCGGCCAGGCCGCCGGCGAAGATGGGCAGCTTGGGGAAGGCTCCGCCCACCACCGGGCCGGGATCGGCGCCGAGCCAGTCCGATACGACAGAGCTGTACACACTCCGGAAGTCCGTCGTGAACTTGAGGTCTCCAACATCGAGATCGCTCATCGAAGGGTAGGCGCCGTACAGGCCACCCTGCAGGCCGCCGCCCATCAGGAACAACGGCTCGGCCGTGCCGTGATCGGTGCCGCCTGAGCCGTTCTCCTTCACCCGCCGGCCGAACTCCGAGAAGGTCATGATGGCGGTGCTGCCGAACGTGCCCTGCGCCTGCAGGTCCTTCACGAAGGCGTCCAGGCCGTCGTTCAGCTGCTGCATCAGGCGGTCGTGCGTGTTTTTCTCCCCGGAATGGGTGTCGAAGCCGCCCATCGATACGTAGTAGATGCGCGTGCCAAGCTTGCTGCCAATGAGCTGGCCGACCAGCTGGAGCTGCTTCCCAAACGCCGTGCCCGGGTACTGCGCCGCGCTCTTGGTGCCGGCCACAGCCGCTTTGAGGTCGGCCGCCGTCTGGAAGGCGTCGACCGCGGACTGGCGGAAGTAGTCCGGCGTGTCGCGACCAACAGGGTTGTTGAAGATCTTGTTGATGGCGTCGATCTGCGCCTGTTTGTCGTCGGGCGCCTTGGGATCGGTCAGGAATTGGTAGTTGTTCAGGCTGCCGATCGATGGCACCACCGTGTGATCCGTCCAGAACGTGCGCGGCTGCTCGCCAAAGTTCAGCGCGCCCAGGCGCTGGCCTTGCAGGTTGGCCTCGTCGTAGCGGCCGAGCCAGCCGGTCTGCTGTGAGTTGTCCGGCGAGGCCGTCTGCCAGATTTGGATCGATTGGAAATGGGACCGGTTGGGGTTGGGATAGCCCACGCCCTGCACGACCGCCAGCATCTTCTGGTCAAACAGCGCTTTGAGGGCCTTGAGGTTGGGGTGCAGCCCGACGTTGGCGTCGAGCGGCAGCACCTGGTCCTGGCCGATTGCCAGCGTAGACCGGCTCTGGGCGTATTGCGGCGTGCCGTACGGGATCACGGTGTTGATGCCGTCGTTGCCGCCGCTCAGCTGGATGACCACCAGCTGGTTGTTGCCGGCGGCCAGCGCCGTGTACGCCGTGCGCGTCAGGAAGCTGGGCGCGAATGAGCCGGAAGCGGCGACGATGGCCGCGCTCCTAAGGAAGCTGCGTCGTGTGATGAGCATGTCTTTCGCCTCTAGTTGAGGTGCGCCGTGGGCGTGCTGAGGATGAGGTGCACCAGCCCGCGGAGCTTGGCGTCGGCGGCTTTGGCCGCGCCGGAGAAGTAGTCCTGCAGGACCTGCCGGTTGGCGTCGGCCACGAAGCCGTCCGTCAGCAGGTCGACGAACCGGCCAATGGCGTCGCTGGCGCCGCCCAGGATGGCCGACGGATCGACGTAGGTTGGGCCATCAGTCGCGCGGTTGGACACGATCCTGTCGGCGAAGTTGAGGCGCGTGAAGATGGTGTCGGTATTGAGCCACGAGCGGTTGCCGGGCCAGCCGGCCACGTTGGGCGGGTTGAACACCTCCTGGCCCATGTTGCGCATCGCGGCCAGCACGCTCTGATCGACGGACTTCGCGCCCAGCAGCTTGAGGTTCGTGATCACGTACTCCGCCGGGCTGGTGATCTTGTTCATGAAGTTGCCGGGGTCCCGGAAAGCGTCACTGTTGAGGTCGGTTCGCATTACCGCCTTCATATCACCATTGGACGTTGCGAAGGTGTTGGCGATGGCGCCGACGGTGCCGTCGTCGGGGTTGTCCGAGGTGAAGAAGCGGGCCAGCTTTCGGCCCAGGAACTTGGCTGTGTTGGGCGAGCCGGCCAGGATCGACACCACGTCGTCCAGGCCCAGGTTTCCGGAATGGCCCAGGTAGCTCTTGTCGCCGTCGTCGAACCGCGCCGGCACGAACTGGCTGGTATCCGAGTCGCGCTTGACGGTCCAGCCGGTGAGGGCTCGGGCGCCTTCCTTGACGTCCTGCTCGGTGTAGGAGCCGACGCCCATGGTGAACAGCTCCATCACCTCGCGCCCATAGTTCTCGTTCGGCGCGCCTCTGCGGTTGGTCTGCGAATCCAGGAAAAACATCATGGCCGGGTCCTTGGACACGGCGGTGAGCATCGTTTGGAAGGGACCCAAGGCGTTCTGCCGGAACAGCTGGTTCTGGTTGTAGAGCCAGCCGGCCTGGTTCACTTTGGATACCGCCGTGGCGAAGTGCCCGTGCCAGAACAGGGTCATCTTCTCCTGGAGCGGCCGCTTGGTGGTGAGCATGCGGTTGAGCCACCACAGCTGGAGCTGGCCGATGCCTCGGCGTCCCTTGGCGGGATCGGCTGAGGCGTCGTAGGCTGGATAGTCGTCCGGCGTCTGCTCGAAGTTGAGGAGCTGTTCGACCGCGCCCTGGTAGCCCAGCTGGGCGTACTGGTCCAGCTCGGCCGGCGTGCCGCCGAAGCCCGCCCGGCGCAGCAGATGGCTGATGAGTTGTCGTTGCTGGTCCATGTGTCCTCTGACTCTAGATGCTTAAGGGTTACAACGCGGTGAAGTGACAGGTTGAGAAACCGTTAGGACCAAGGAGCCACTGCCGGTCAATTTGGAGGTCATGTCCCCAAGCTATCGACCCCCGCTGAAGCGCCCCTTGGCTCCCGCTGAGGAACCGCTGAGAACCGCTGAGAGACTGTTCCCAGCGTGGCGCGGGAAGCCGCTGCCACCAGCTGCCAGCAACCAGCCTCTGACTACTAGGTTTCGATGCCCCAGCGCATGGCCACGCCGGCCCAGGTGAGGCCGACGCCGAAGGCTACCATCACGATGTTCTGGTCCTTGTGGATCAGCCCGGCGTCGATGGCTTCCACCATGGCCAGCGGCACGGAGGCGCTGGAGGTGTTGCCGTAGCGCTCGACGTTGATGAAGATCTTCTCCATGGGCATCCCGAGCCGCTTCTGGGCGGCCTCGATGATGCGCAGGTTGGCCTGGTGCGGTACAAACACGTCGATCTCGTCCAGCTTCCAGCCGGCCTTCGTCGCCACGCGTTCGGCACACGCGCCGAGGATCAGGGTGGCGAACTTGAACACCTGGTTGCCGACCATATGTACGAAATGGTCGCCGGCTCGGACGGTCTCCTCCGAAGCAGGCTTGGCGCTGCCGCCGGCCGGCAGCTTGATCAGGTCGCAGCCGGCGCCGTCGGCGCCCAGCTCGAATGCCTGGATGCCGTAGCCCTTCTCACAGCCTTGCAGCACGACCGCTCCGGCACCGTCACCAAACAGCACGCACGTGCCGCGGTCGGTGTAGTCCATGAAGCGGGACAGCGTTTCGGCGCCCACCAGCAGGATGTTGTGGTAGCCGCCAGCGGCGATCATCTGGCTGCCGACCACCAGGCCGTACACGAAGCTGCTGCAGCCGGCTTCGAGATCGAAGGCGCCGCACTTGGCGCCGATGGCGTCCTGGATGATGCAGCCGGTGGCGGGAAACAGGTAGTCCGGCGTGGCCGAGGCGCTGATCACCAGGTCGATGTCGCTGCCCTTGAGACCTGCCCGGCACAGCGCTTTTTCGGCCGCCCGGATGCCCATCGTGGACGTGCTCTCACCCTCGCCGGCGATGCGCCGCTCCTTGATGCCCGAGCGGACGGTGATCCACTCGTCTGACGTTTCGACCATCCGCTCCAGGTCCGCGTTGGTGAGCACCCGTTCGGGAACGTATGTGCCCCAGCCGACGATCTGGGCGGATCGGTTTCTCACCCCGGCTGTTCCTCGCTGCTGTGGGTATCGATGGCGATCAGGCGCTGGTCCGCCTCAACGAAAGCGCCATCCTCAGCGAGGATGGCGTGCACCCGACCACTCACTTCGGCCTGAATCTCATTGAAGATCTTCATGGCCTCGATCAATCCTATCACCTGGCCTTTCTCTACCTGGTCGCCTTCCTTCACGAAGGCGTCGGCGCCGGGTGATGGCGATCGATAGAAGGTGCCAAGCAAGGGAGCGATGACATAAGCAAAGTCGTCGGCCGGAGCAGACTCCCGACTCCCGACTCCCAACTCCCGACTCCCGACGGCCCCCCGTTTGATGGCCACGTGCAGGTCGCCATCCCGGAGCTCCAGTTCGACGATGGAGGTGCCGTTCAGCAGCTCCATGAGCTGCTGCAGCTCGTCGAGCCAGGGGTTGTCCACTCCTGGCTAAGCTACCATGAGTCGCTCATGCGGGGGCTTGCCTACGCCAAGATCAACCTGACGTTGGAGGTCACCGGCAAGCGCCCGGACGGCTACCACGAGCTGATCTCCCTCATGCAGACGGTCTCACTAGCGGACGAGCTGTCGCTCCAACCCACCGAAGCGCTGACGCTTGAGTGCGACGTGCCGGAGCTGGCCGGCGACGACAACTTGGTCCTGAAGGCGGCGCGACTGCTCGGCCGTGGTGGTCGCTTCGTGCTGCGCAAGCACATCCCAGCCGCCGGCGGCCTGGGCGGCGGCAGCAGCGATGCTGCTCTCGCGCTGCGCTTGCTGGATGTCACCTACGAGCTGCGCCTGAAGCCGGAGCAACTGCTGGAGGCAGCCGCGAAGCTTGGCTCGGACGTGCCCTTTTTTCTCCACGCCGGCACGGCGCTGGTCGCCGGGCGAGGCGAGCGCGTCACACCACTGCCGGACTTGCCGCCTCATTGGCTGGTACTCCTCAACCCAGGCCTGCCGCTCTCGACGGCGCGTGTGTTCCAGGAACTGCGCCCGGAGGAGTATTCTCCCTCTCCCGCCGCGGCGGGAGAGGGTCGGGGTGAGGGAACCTGGCG
>DAIUFO010000084.1:0-1528 GCA_036844545.1 Chloroflexota bacterium | reverse complement strand
CTGCTGGCCGGATCGGGGCCGACGGTCTTCGGGCTGGCGGCCGGCGAGTCCGATGCCCGCCGGATTGCCGAGCAAACCGGCGGGATCGCGGCCCGATTCGTCGCGCGCGAGCAGGCCTTGGCCCTGAGCTCCTAGTCTGTGAGTTGATAGTCCTTGAAGCGCTCCCGCAGGTCCCGCTTCTGGAACTTGCCGACGCTCGTCTTCGGGATCTCCTCCACGAATACCACATCGTCCGGTATCCACCATTTGGCGAACTGATCGCGCAGCGGGGCGACGATGTGCTCCTTGGTTAGGCTGACGCCCGGCTTGCACACCACGCAGGCCAGCGGCCGCTCTTGCCAGCGCGGGTGGGTCACGCCGATGACCGCGGCCTCGGCCACGCCCTCGATGGCCATGATGGCATTCTCCAGGTCCACTGTCGAGATCCACTCGCCACCGGACTTGATCACGTCCTTGGCGCGATCGACGATGTTGATGTAGCCGTGCTCGTCACAGGTGACGATGTCGCCGCTGTACAGCCAGCCATCCTTGAAGGTATCGGCGCTGCGCTCGTCCCGGTAGTACTCGCTGGCCACCCACGGCCCGCGCATCAGCAGCTGACCGAAGCTCTTGCCGTCGCGCGGCACGTCCTGGCCGTCGTCGTCCACCACCCGAAACTCGATGCCCGCCGACGGCCGGCCCTGTTTCGCCCGAACCGCGAGCTTGCGCTCCTCCGGCCAGTGCTCCATCCAGCTCGAGAGGTGGGCAACGGTAGCCAGCGGGCTCGTTTCGGTCATGCCGTAGGCGTGCAGGAATGGCAGGCCGAGCGCGTCGTACTTCTTCATCAGCGCCGGCGGGATGGCCGAGCCTCCGCACAGTACCGCCCGCACGCTGTCGAGCTGATATCCGCCGGACTCCAGCAGCGGCAGCGCGGCGATCCAGATCGTCGGCACGCCCGCCGCCAGCGTCACCTTCTCGCTCTGCATCAGCTCCAGCACGGCTTTGGCGTCGGGTCGAGGTCCGGGAAACACCAGCGTGCTGCCGAACCAGAATCCGGCGTAGGGCAGGCCCCAAGCGTTTACGTGGAACATCGGGACGAACGGCAGCAGAACGTCGCGCTCGCTGAGTGCCAGCACGTCCGCCAGGCCGGCGGCCATGGCGTGCAGGAAGGTCGAGCGGTGGGTGTAGACCACTCCCTTGGGGTTCCCGGTCGTGGCCGACGTGTAGCAGGTGGCCGCGGGCATCTTCTCGTCCAGCTCCGGCCAGTCGAACTCCGGGCTCGCGCCCGCCAGCAGCTGCTCGTAGGACAGCACGTTGGGGAGCTGGCCGGCGGGCGCCTCGTGGGACAGCACCACGAGGTGCTCGACCGTGGTCAGCTTGGCGGCAACGGCCTCCACCAGCGGCAGCAGGTCGGCGTCGATCAGCAGCACGCGGTCCTCGGCGTGGTTGATGATATACGCCAGTTGCTCGGGAAACAGCCGGATGTTGACGGTATGGATCACCGCGCCCATGTTTGGCACGGCGAAGTACGCCTCCAGGTGGCGGTGGT
>DAIUFO010000083.1:0-12241 GCA_036844545.1 Chloroflexota bacterium | reverse complement strand
TAAGCATCAACACCAACATCAACGCCTTCGATGCTCAGCGAAACCTGAACAACGTAGGGCTGGACTTTTCGCAGTCGGTTGCGCGGCTGTCGTCGGGCTTGCGCATCAACAAAGCCTCGGACGACGCGGCCGGGCTGGCCATCAGCGAGCAGCTGCGGACGCAGATCAACGGTTTCCAGGTGGGCGGGCGCAACGCCCAGGATTCCATCTCGATGCTGCAGACGGGTGAGAGCGCGCTGAACACGACGCACGCCATGCTGCAGCGCATGCGCGAGCTGGCGGTGCAGGCGTCGAACGACACCTACACCAACACCGACCGCAAGTCGATGCAGCTGGAAATCAACCAGCTGGTGCAGGAGATCGACCGCATCGCGTCCCAGACCGACTTCAACACCAAGAAGCTGCTGAACGGGTCGGCCGGCGCGGCGCAAGTGGCCGGCGGCGGGCCGGACGTGAAAGGCCTGATCGTGCAGGCCGGGGTAGCGCTGGCGGGCACGTACTCGCTGACCAGCGTCTCGGCGGCGCTGAAGTCGGCCTGGGAGGCCAACGCCGTGGCGGCCGGATCGAGCTTCACCCAGACCAGCTCGATGACCATCAACGGCGGGCAGGGCTCAGCGACGTTCACGGCGTTCGCCGGGGAGACCCTGGAGACCTTCTTCCAGAGCGTGAACGGGTCGCAGATCGGCGCCACGATGAGCATCGACCAGGCGACTGGCAACGCGGTCATCATCAACAAGGGCTACGGCATCTTCGCCAACACCGTCGGCGGCGCCAATGGCGACAACACCACGGGCGAGAAGGCGGTGAGCGTGGCGAGCGCGACCGGCGACTTCGGAGCGGGGCTCGGCCTGGCCATGAACTTCGGGGGCGGCACGAGCGCCTCTGTGGACGCCGCCGGCGCAGTGGTCACCGGCGCGAATGGGTCGAACGCGGTGCTGTCGGTCACGGTGACACCCGCCGGAGGGGCGTCCACCGGTGCGGTGACTCTGACGGCCACGGGCGCCAACAGCGACACGCTCAGCGGTGTGGGCCAGGCAGCGGGCATGCTGATCACGTTGAACGACCCGGGTGTAACACCCGGAGGCGACCTGTTCACGGTGACGCAGAACGCCGCGCTGCAGTTCCAGGTGGGCGCCAACGCCAACCAGACGATTGGGCTGAACATCAACGCGGCTGACACGCAGACGCTGGGTGTGACCAACCTGGGCGTGCTGACGCAGTCGCAAGCGGAGACGGCGATCGGCCAGCTGGACCGGGCGATCCAGCGCATCTCGGATACGCGGGCAACGATTGGCGCCATCCAGAACCGGCTGACGTCGTCGATGCAGAACGATGCCTCGGCGCAGGAGAACGCGCTCACGGCCTTCTCCAACATCCGGGATACGAACGTGGCCGAGGAGACGGTGGCCTTCACCAGGGCGCAGATCCTGCAGTCCGCTGGTGTGTCGGTGCTGGCGCAAGCCAACCAACAGCCAGCGGCCTTCCTGAGCCTGCTAAAGTAAGGGCACAGCGCCATGGAGTTACAGCCTCTCCGCACAGATGCACCCCGCGCCCCCGCCGAACGGCCGGCGCCGCTGGCTGCACCTGCGCGCGGAGAAGCTCCGTTGCGACAACCCGACCGCGGGGAGGCCGCCCAGCCACCGGCCCAGCCACCGCCACGGGTTCGGGACCCGAGCACAGTCCATACCGATGCGTACGTGACCATCGACAGCAAGACGCACCAGCTGACCGTGAGAGTCGTCGACGCGGGAACTGGTGAGGTCCTCTTAGCCTGGCCACCCCGGCCAGTTGCCGAGGTCGTGGCCGCTCACACCGGTTTGAGAGCCTCGATCGATCAGGCTGTGTAGGTAGGGCGGGGACGGGACAAAAGTCCCGTCCCCACTCAAGCCGGACGTATGCCAGCCGATAATCGTGATGTGGCAGGCGCACGCGTGCAGCAGCTCCTTCGCACGGCCGTCGAGCAACACCAAGCCGGTAAGCTCGCGGAAGCCGAAGCCCTCTACCTTCGAGCGCTGAAGCTTTGTCCGAACCAGCCCGATGCCCTTCATCTGCTGGGCGTCATGGAGCAGCAGCGCGGGCATGGCAGCCGAGCAGTCGAATTGCTGCGGCGAGCCGTCGCGGCCAACCCGGCCGCCGGCGTGTTTCATTTCAACCTGGGCGTGGCCCTCGAAGCCGGCGGCCAGCTCGAGGAGGCGGCAGCCAGCTGGGAACGAGCGCTCCGGCTTCAGCCGAATCTGGCTGAGGCCCGTGCGAAGCTCGGCCCCGCCTGCATTCAGTTGGGCGAGGTCTTGTGGGCGCAAGGTAGGCTCGAACAGGCCCTCACGATGTGCCGGCGAGCAATCGAGCTGCAGCCGCAATCAGCCCAGGCGCAGGTCAATCTGGGCAACGTGCTCCAGGCTATGGGCCGGCTTCAAGATGCCGAGGGAAGCTATCGCCTGGCCCTGGCGGCCGACCCGAACTTTGCCATCGCTCATGCCAACCTGGGCACCATACTGAAAGCGCTCGGTCGCCTGGACGAGGCGCGCGAGAGCTGTGAAACCGCCGTCGCGCTGGATCCGGGGTTCGCCGAGGCCCATACGAATCTGGGAGCTGTCCTCCAGGACCAGGGCCATGTTGAGGCGGCGATCGCCCACTACCGCCGGGCCGTGGAGCTCAACCCCAAGGGCCCAGAAGCCTACTCCAACCTGGGCGGCGCTTTGGAGTCTGCAGGCAGCCTGACCGAGGCCGAGGCATGCTGCCGCCGCGCCATCGAGCTGAAGCCCGGCTGGGCTGAACCGCGGTTCAATCTGGCCGTGACCCTGCTGCTGCGGGGCGACTTCGAGGCTGGCCTCAAAGAGCACGAGGCCCGTTGGGGATGCGCCACGTTTGGGCGTAGGCCGGACCTACAGGGCCCTGCCTGGTCAGGTGAGGACCCCAGTGGCAAGTCGGTACTGCTGTACCCGGAACAAGGGCTTGGCGACGTGATCCAATTCGCCCGCTTCGGCCCGCTGGTCCGTGCGCGTGGCGCCCGGGTCATCATCGGCGCCCCGCCGGAGCTCACGGCGCTGCTGCGGGAATCCGGCCTGGCTGACGACGTCTTCGGCCCCGCCGAACCGTTCAGGTACGATCTCCACGCGCCGCTGATGAGCGTCCCCTATCTCACCGGCGCCACGCTCGACACCCTCCCGCCGGCGCCGTACCTCCGGGTCGACCCGGCGCGCGTACCCCAGTGGCAAGCTCGCCTGGGCTTGGCGCGGGAGTTTCGAGTGGGCATCGCCTGGGCGGGCAGCCCAACCAATAAGACCAATCGGCGGCGCTCGATGGCGCTCGCCGCCCTGGCCCCGCTGGGCAGCGTCCCTGGCGTGCGCCTGTTCTCGCTGTAGAAGGGCGCGCCAGCCGATCGGCTGCTCGATGCTCCGGAGGGATTGAGGGTCACCGACCTCGCGCCCTGGCTGAACGATTTCGCCGACACGGCCGCGGCGATGTCGCAGCTCGACCTGATCGTCACCATCGATACGTCAGTGGCGCACCTGGCGGGGGCCCTGGGGCGACCCGTATGGGTCATGCTTCCGGACGTTCCTGACTGGCGCTATATGCTCCATCGTGAGGACAGCCCTTGGTACCCTACAATGCGACTCTTCCGCCAGGGCCAAGCGGGCGATTGGGCCGCGGTCGTCCAGCGCGTGGCGTCCGAGCTGGAATCGCTCGCCGCCTCCCGCCTCCTTTCGTCCGCCGCGGCCTGAGCTGCGCGCCATTTCACCCTCTCCCGCCGCCGCGGGAGAGGGCAGGGTGAGGGCTCCAATGGTCGAGCGCCTGCGTCGCGCGGCTGCCGGCAAGGAAGCCTCGCTCGAAGCCGCGCTTCAGCTGGCCGACGCGCTGCGCGCCACTGGCTGTGCGGCCGAGGCCATCGACTGGTACCGCCAAGCAGCGTCGCGTGGCCCTGATCTGCCCCTGCCGCACGCGGCCCTAGGCAGCGCGCTGCAAGACGCGGGGCAGCTCGAAGAGGCTGAGTCGAGCTACCTCGAGGCCGTGCGGCTGGCGCCCAACTTCGCGCCCGCGCTGTGCAACCTGGGCGCCGTCCAGAAGGGCCTGGGCAAGTTTGACGAGGCGCGGACCAGCCTCGAGCGTGCTGTCGCGGCCGATCCCCAGCTGGCGGAGTCGCATTCCAACCTCGGCACCGTCCTGCAGGAGCAGGGCAGGCTCGAGGAGGCCAGAGCCAGCTACGAGCGGGCTGTGGCCATCAACCCGAACCACCTCGAGGCGCACACGAACCTGGGCAACCTGCTGCTGCAACAGGACGATCCGGAGCAAGCCATCGAGCATCTGCAGCGGGTGGTCGCGGCCAAGCCGGATTTTGTGGCCGTGTGGCTCAATCTGGCGGCTGCGCAGCGCCGGGCTGGCCACCTCCCGCAAGCGGCCGCCAGCTGGTGCCGGGCCATTGTGCTGCAGCCGGCCTCGGCCGGCGCGTGGGTGAGCCTGGGCGAGGTTTACGGTCAGGATCGTGACTTCGACGCCGCGCTGGAATGCTGCCGGCAGGCCATAGCGCTCGATCCGACGCTGCCCGCGGCCCACTGCTGCCTCGGCAACACGCTGGCGCAGACTGACCGGCTGGACGAGGCAGCCGAAAGCTACCAGCAGGCGCTGGCCATCGATCCTCGCTTCGCGCCGGCGCTTTCGAACAGGGGCACGCTGCTGAGCATGCGAGGCGACCTGGAAGGCGCGCTGGCGAGCTGCCAGCTGGCGGTAGACATCGATCCGGAGGTGGCTGCCAACCACTCCAACCTGGGACTCGTCTACCACAAGATGGGACGCATCGACGATGCGATCGCCTGCTATCAGCGTGCTCTGAGCCGCCACACCAGCCATGTCGCGGCGCACACAAACCTCGCCGCCGTGCTGGTCGACCACGGCAGCGCGCTGCTCGACGCCAACCGCACCGACGAGGCGGTTAAGCAGTCGAGGCAGGCATTGGCCGTCGATCCGGCCTGCGCCGAGGCTCACTTCAACCTCTCGCGCGCGCTGCTCACGGCCGGGCAGTTTCGGGAGGGTTGGGCGGAACACGAGTGGCGCTGGCACTGTCAGGAGTTTGGCCAGAGGCTGCTGCAAGGGCTGGAGTGGCGGGGAGAAGACGTGCGCGGCAGGACGCTGCTGCTGTACGCCGAACAGGGTATCGGCGACAGCCTGCAATTCGCCCGCTACGTGCCGCTGCTGCGCGAGCGCGGCGCTCGTACGCTGCTGGCCTGCCCCCGATCGCTGCTGCGCCTGTTCAGCCATTCGGATGTGGCCGATGTCGTCATCGAATTCGAGGCGCTGGCGCAGAAATCCGGGCCCGACATCGAGCGAGAGTACGAGCCGAATTTTTGCGCGGCCCTGATGAGCCTGCCGCACCTCTTCCGGACCACGCTGGAGACGGTTCCGGCGCACGTGCCCTACATAGCGGCGCCAGCCAGCCTGGTAGAGGAAGGAACCCGGCGGCTGCCGGCCGGCGGCACCCTGCGCGTTGGTCTGGTGTGGGCCGCTAACCCATCCAACAGCACGTACCGGCAGCGTTCCATGCCGCTCGATTGCCTGATGCGGCTGTCCGCTGTCCCCGGCGTCAGTCTGTTCTCGCTCCAGAAGGAGCAGCCGCCGGAGGACGTGGCGCGCTGGGCCAGCGCCGGCGCGATCGTGGATCTCGGCCCGCGGCTCGACGATTTCGCCGCTACCGCCGCCGCCATAGCCGAGCTGGACCTCGTGGTGAGCGTCGATACCGCTGTTGCTCATCTGGCCGGCGCAATGGGACGGCCGGTGTGGACCATGCTGCCCTTTGCAGCCGACTTTCGCTGGTTGCTCGATCGGGATGACACGCCCTGGTACCCGACCATGCGCCTGTTCCGGCAAACAGCGCCTGCTGATTGGGACGGTGTCGTGGACCGCCTCGCGACCGATCTTCGGGCGCTGGGTCCTACGAGGACGGCGAATGGCGGGAGAGGGCTGGAGCCTGCCCTGAGCGAAGCGGAGGGGTGAGGGTGGTTGGTCGAGCCTGAACTGGTTGCCTCACCCCAGCCGCTGGCGCCGTCGCGCCAGACCATCTACGCCGTGTTGCCGATGGGCTCGGCGCACGGCTGGGGCGTGTGCGGCAAGTACCTCTCTCGGGAGCTAGCCAGATTGGCGGACGTTCGGCTTGTGGCGGAACCGTTCGACCTGAATACCGTCGGCGACGAGCTCGATTTTTACGATCTGCTGCCGCTGGTCGCCACCGGCGCGGAGCGCGAGCGCTTGCTGGCGCCCGCCGCTGTCGGCGCGCCCGTGTTGAACTACATCCCCGGCAAAGAGCTTGCTCCCTCCCTGCCAAACCTGCGTGGCACGCGCAACGTGGGCTACACCTTCTTCGAAGAGAACCTGCTTCCGGCAGAGTCGATCCAGAATGCCGCCCGCTATTTTGACATCGTGGCTACGGGATCGAGCTGGTGCACCGACGTGTTGCGGTCCTACGGCCTGGAGCGGGTCGAAACGGTGATCCAGGGCGTCGACACCTCCATCTTCCGCCCCGCGCCGAACGGCAAGGAGCTGTTCCGGGACCGCTTCGTGGTCTTCTCCGGAGGAAAGCTCGAGTTCCGCAAGGGGCAGGACATCGTCATACAGGCATTCAAGGCTTTCCAGCAGCGACATGACGACGTGCTGCTGGTGAATGCCTGGAACAACCCGTGGGATTTCAGCCTGGCGACGATGGCCGTGTCGACGTACATCCGCTTCGCGCCGCGAGCTCGGGAGCATGTGGCCATGGTGAGCCAGGTACTGGCCGACAACGGCATCGACCTGAGCAGGGCCATCATCATCCCGGCGCGGCCCAATGCCATGATGGCCCGTGTGTATCAGAACAGCGACGTCGGTTTGTTCCCCAACCGCTGTGAGGGCGGAACAAACCTGGTGCTGATGGAATACATGGCCTGTGGCCGGCCGGCGATCGCCTCCAACAGCAGCGGGCACAAGGATGTTGTGAACGACAGCAATGCGCTGCTGGTCAAAACCATGGGCCAGGTGACGATGAGCGATCACGGCGCCCCCATCGCCGTTTGGGACGACCCCAGTATCGACGAGACGATCGAGCAACTGGAATGGGCCTACCAGCATCGTCCGGCTTTGGAAGCACTCGCTGAACAAGCGGGCCGGGACATGGCCCACATGACTTGGAAAAGGTCGGCCGCCGATTTTTACGCCATGCTGACGGACGAATGAGCGTGCTGCTGACCGCGGACAACGTCGGCAAGCTCGAGCAGTTCCTGGAGCGCATCAAGCTGGACACTTACCCCGAGGCCCCGACGGAGCTCCATACCGATATCACCGGCAAGATGCTGGTTCACCTCGATGCCAAGGGACTGCTCCAGCCAGGCACACGCGTGCTCGATATCGGCTGCGGCCAGGGTGTGGCCCTGGAGCGCTTCGCGCAGCGCGGCTTGGAGGCGCTGGGCATCACCCTCAACGACAGCGACATTGAGGCCTGCCGCGCCAAGGGCTTCGACGTCCAGCGCATGGATCAGTCGTTCCTGGATTTCCCCGACGCCTCGTTCGACCTGCTGTGGTGCCGGCACTGTCTGGAGCACAGCATCATGCCGTATTTCACCTTGTGCGAGTTCAACCGCGTTATCGCGCCGGGCGGTTACCTGTACGTGGAGGTGCCGGCGCCAGACACCAGCTGTCAGCATCAGCTCAATCCCAACCACTACAGCGTCTTTGGCAAGACCATGTGGGCCAGCCTCATGAATCGCGCCGGCTTCGTCCTTCAGGAGGCTGTGGACGTGTCCTTCACGGTGGGCGCCGGCCCGGACACCTACTGGTCATTCATCCTCCAGAAGGCCAACCCTGGGGCCGCCGCGCTTCAACCAGCCCAGCAGTAAGCGGGCAGTGCCAGTGAGAAGCGCGGTGCAGGACTGTCAGGCGCTGCTGCGGAAGGCCGTGCAGCGCCACCAGGCAGGCGCCGTTGACGAGGCCGAGCAGATGTACGCTGCCGTGCTGGAAGCCGAGCCCCGCCAACCTGACGCGCTGCACCTGTTGGGGCTGGTTCATCTGCAGCGGGGCGACGCCGAGCGCGCGGTCGAGCTGCTGCGGGCGGCGATCGAGGCACGGCCTCGGGCAGGCATCTTCCATTTCAACCTGGGTGTGGCGCTCGAAGCGCAGGGCCGGCTGGCCGAAGCTGTAGAGAGCTACGAACGCGCCAGCGCGTTGGACCCTGCTCACGCCGAAGCCCTGCTGAACCTGGGCTATGCCCAGCGACGGCTGCGACGGTTGGACAAAGCGGCGATCAGCCTGCGCCGCGCCCTGGCCGTGAAGCCCGACCTGGCCGCTGCCTGGCTGAACCTGGGCGACGTGCTGTGGGCCAAGGGTGAGCTGGAGGAGGCGCTGAAGGCCTGCCGCCAGGCGCTGGCTCTCGATCCGGCGCAGCCGCGGGCGTACGTCAACCTTGGCAACGTCCTGCGAGACCGGCAGCGGTTCGAGGAGGCACAGGCCAGCTATCGCCAGGCGATCGCTCTCGATCCCAATTGCGCCGCCGCGCATTCGAACCTGGGCGCGTTGTTGCGGGAGCGGGAGCGGCTGCCGGAGGCGCTGCACAGCCTGGAGCGCGCCGTCGCCATCGATCCGAATTCGCCGGATGCGCATTCCAACTTGGGGAACGTGCTGCAGGACATGGGTCGCTTGGACGAGGCGACAGCGGCTCAGGAGCGGGCGTTGGCGCTCGATCCCGGACATCGAGAGGCGCACTTGAACCTGGGCAATGCGCTTCAGACACGGTGGCAGCTGCAGGCGGCCCTGGCGCACTACGAGCAGGCGCTCACTATCGATCCCGGCTTTGCCGCGGCACGTTGGTGCCGATCGTACGTGTTGCTGTTGCGCGGGGAATTTGAGGAGGGCCTGGCGGAGCACGAGCAGCGGCTGCTGTGCCCGCCTCTAGCGCCTGGGCGCGATTACGGCTGCCCCGTCTGGCGCGGTGAAAGCCTCGAAGGCAAGACCATCCTGCTGCACTCGGAGCAGGGCTTCGGCGATACGCTGCAGTTCGTGCGCTACGCGCCTGTGCTGCGCTCCCAGGGCGCAATGGTTGTCGTCGCCTGCCAGTCAGAGCTGGCCACGCTGCTGCGCGCATCGGGCCTGGCCGGCCAGGTGGTGGGGCGTGACGAGCAGCTCCCGCCCTTCGACCTGCAGGCCTCATTGCTCAGCCTGCCGCATGTGCTCGGCACTCGCCTCGACTCAATCCCCGCGGAAGTGCCCTATGTACACGCTGATCCCGAGCGGGTACGAGCCTGGCGCTCACGCTTGCCGGGCACTGAAAAGCGGAAGATCGGTTTGGCCTGGGCCGGAAATCCCGGTCACAAGAATGACCGCCACCGCTCGCTTCCGGCGGAGGCTGCCCGGCGGCTGGCGCAGCTCTCCGGTGCTGAGCTGTTTGGGCTTCAGAAGGGCGCAAGGGCGGCTGATCTGAGCGCTGATCTGGGCTTTACCAGCCTGGAGCCCCTCCTGACCGATTTCAGCGAAACCGCGGCCGCGCTGATGCACATGGATCTCGTCATCACGGTCGATACCGCCGTGGCTCACCTGGCCGGCGCTCTGGGCCGGCCCGTTTGGGTCCTGCTGGCTATGCCTCACGATTGGCGCTGGCTGCTCGACCGGCCGGACAGTCCCTGGTATCCCACCGCCCGGCTGTTCCGCCAGCACAGCCCTGGCGACTGGACGGTGCTGGCCTTCTCGGACTTCTCCAGCTGGGAAATGGAGCCTTCGGCCACGACCTCGATGTTGTCCTTGGCGGCACTCAGTGCCTCCATCGGGTTGGAGCCGTTTTCGGTGGCGCCCGCTCGGTTCAGGTAGTCGGCCACGTCGCTCAGCTGCCGCGTGAGCGCCTCCACCTGGCCATTGGCTCGGTCGAGCTGTTTGGCGTTCCCGGCCACCGCTGCCGCGGCGCGGTTAGCCGCGTAACTGGCTCCGCCGATAGCGACCAGACCGGCGATGACGGCAAAAAAAGCCGCCAGCGATGCGCCGGACAGCAGGGCGATGATGACGACAGCGATGTCGGCGATGGCCGCGGCCGCGGCCGCGGCCACGATGTTGGAACGGATCGAAGAAGCAGTCATCACGTTCACTCCCATTCTATTGTTCCTGGTGGCTTTGAGGTAATGTCGTAGACCACTCGGTTCACCCCCGGCACCTCATTCACGATCCGGTTCGCGATGCGGGCCAAGACATCGTACGGAATCCGCGCCCAATCGGCGGTCATGGCGTCCTGGCTGGTGACGGCGCGGACGGCCACCACGTTGGCGTAGGTGCGGGCGTCGCCCATGACGCCCACGCTGCGCAGCGGGGTGAGAACGGCGAAAGACTGCCACAGCTCGCGATACAAGCCGGCGCCCCGGACCTCCTGCTCCACGATGGCGTCCGCCTCGCGCAGCGTGTCCAGCCGCTCGCGGTTGATGGCGCCGATGATGCGCACCGCCAAGCCTGGCCCTGGGAAGGGCTGCCGCCACACCATGTCCTCCGGCAAGCCCAGCTGCAGGCCGACCTCGCGGACCTCGTCCTTGAACAGATAGCGCAGCGGCTCCACCAGTGTGAAGGGCATGTCCTTAGGCAAGCCGCCGACGTTGTGGTGGGTCTTGATCTTGTGGGCCGCGGTGGTGTCGTGGGAGGTGGATTCAATGACGTCCGGATACAGGGTGCCTTGAGCCAGGAAATCGACGCTGCCGACGCGCGGGCTGTCCACCTCGGACATGAACACCCGGATGAACTCGTCACCGATGATCTTGCGCTTTTCCTCCGGATCCTCGACGCCAGCGAGGCGGCGCAGGAAGCGATCGCTGGCGTCGACGTCAACGAGGTTCAGCTTCAGGTGCCGGCCGAACGTCTCGACCACCTGCTGCGCTTCGTTCTTGCGCAGCAGGCCATTGTCCACGAACACGCACACCAGCCGGTCGCCGATGGCCTCGCGCAGCAGCAGGGCCACCACCGATGAGTCGACGCCGCCGCTGAGGGCGCACAGCACCCGGCCCTGGCCCACCTGCTCGCGGATGCGCGCGATGGACTCCTCGGCGATGGAGCCGGGCGTCCAGGTACCGTGGCAGCCGCAGTACTCGAACAGGAAGTTCCGAAGAACCTGCATGCCCTGGGGCGTATGCACCACTTCGGGATGGAACTGAATGGCCGCGATCCGGCCGTTGTCGATAGCGGCCAGCGGCGCGTTGGCGGTGTGGGCCAGCGGCTTGAAGCCAGGCGGCAGCGTGGCCACGGAGTCGCCGTGGCTCATCCAGGCTTGCATCTCGCTGGGCAAACCCCGGAACAGCGGGCTGCCCGCGTCGTCGATCACCACCTGGGCGTGGCCGAACTCCTTCTTCTGGAAGGGCTCGACCTTCCCGCCCAGCTCGTGGGTGAGCAGCTGCAGGCCGTAGCAAATACCCAGCACCGGCAGCTCGCCGGAGAACACCCGCGGATCGCAGGTGGGCGCCTTGTCGTCGTAGACGCTGCTGGGGCTGCCGGACAGGATGATGCCTTTTGGCTGGCGGCGCTGGATTTCCTCCCAGGGCGTGTCGTGTGGCAGCAGCTCGCTGCAGACGTGGCACTCGCGGACCCGCCGCGCAATGAGGCGGGCGGTCTGCGAGCCGAAATCCAGGACGACGACGGTTTCGGTGAAGGGCACGCTCAGGTTCGGGCCGGGCTGTCGAGCAGGAACTGCTGGAACTCGTCGAGCGTCACGCCGGCCTCTTTGGCCGCTTGCTCGATCTTGATGCGACCTTCGCGGTAGCGGCCGGCCGCGGCGGCCATCGCCGCCCAACGGGTGAGACGGTTGCGTGGCGCACGCCGTTCAGTTTGCGGATTATCGGCCACGGAATCAGTCCCTCCGCCTCATTGGAACATAACCCCACGGGAGGATGCAAGGAAACTAGGCAAGCTGGCTGGGATGCGAGTAGTGGAAGCGAGACATTGGTAGCTGGAGGTGACGAACGTTAGCTGGGGAGCAGGGATTCGAACCCCGGTACCGTGATCCAGAGCCACGTGTCCTACCGCTAGACGACTCCCCAATAAGACTCGTGGATTATAGCTATGCCCCCTTTGTCATTCTGAGCGTCGAGCGAAGAATCCGTCGCCCTACCCGCCAGCGGCCTAGGGGTCCGGCCGGGAACCGGGCCTTCAGGAGTGGGAAGGCAGGGGTGAACGCGGGGCTGACGGTCGAAGACGATTGAAGGGTTCTGGCGGCAAAGAGAGGTTCATGGGCGCCAGCACGGCATAGAAGGCTAGGAGTACGGCT
>DAIUFO010000082.1:5150-12482 GCA_036844545.1 Chloroflexota bacterium | reverse complement strand
CCGCTGGCCCTCGCTGACGAAGCGCTCGAACAGCTCCTCGCGGCGCTTGGGCATCTCGTTGTTGGGGATGCCGGACTCGCCCAGCCCGACCAGCAAATGGAGGAAGCCGTACTCCTTCATCTGGCGATAGTGATAGGCGTGGTTTGATTTGCGATAGCTGATCACGCCGATGCGGGCGGCCATCATGGAGGCCATGGCGTACGTTGCCTGGGTTTGGCCGATGACTGGGATGTCCACCCGCGAACGGGCGATCTCGACGCCAAAGTCGAGCATGCCGAAGCCGGAGACGGCGTCGTAGCCCTCTTTCTCCGCCAGGACCATGCGCTCGGCGATGATCTCGTGGTTGCGGGCCATCGCCGCCGCCGTGCCCTCGCCGCCATACGGGTTGAAGCCGGACTTTTCGGCCGGGTAGTCGACCTCGACCTCCAGCCCGGGCCGGGAGTAGGAGCGGATGCGGTCGATCCGGCGCTGGGCGGCTTCGTCCGGATAGACGCCGCGAGCCGCCGGCAGGATTACGAGCAGGCGCACTGGGCTAGCGACCCCGGCTCATCGCTGGTCCTGCGCCTTTCCCGGCGCGCTGGAGAACAGCAGCGACTTGATGACCACCGGCACGGCGTTCGCCGGCTGGATCACCTCGCCGATGTCGACGAAGTCGAACTCCTGCAGTTGCAGGCCGTCGATCGACACCACGTCCGAGGGGACTTGCAGCTCCGATTTCAGGATGTTGCCCAGCGTCTTGCCGATGTCGCCATCCAGCAGCAGGACCACCGGCTTCCGCTCGGCAATGCTCTCGGCCAGGCCCTGGACGATGCCGTCCGCGAACGTCCGCAGGCGCTGGTACAGGGGATCGCCCTGCCAGCGGAAGCTCAATGCTACGGAGGGCACGCCCTCATCCGTAGCAAAGCGCGTGATGGCCTGGCTGATGGCGCCGGCGATCTCCGCGCTGGTGAACTCGCCCGCCAGGTCCACTTTCGGGTGGAGCACCGGCAGGTTCCGCAGCGGCAGCTCGGCGTCATCGGAGATAGCGATGGTGTTGCCGCTGAGCTGCATCGAGAACTGCGACGCGCCAATGACCGTGGCCCGGATACCCTGGCCGGGATCCAGCAGCGGCAGGCCAATTGCGCCGCCGTCCAGGGCGGCGCGGATGCCGGCGCCCAGCGCCGGCCCAAGGTCGTGGAAGCTGCCGGGCTCGCGGCTGTAGATGTACTCGGATACGCCGCCCGAAAAGGTCACGGCTTCCGGCGTCACGTCGTTCGGGATGGGGTCAGTGAGCATCAGCTCCGCCGTCAGCCCCGTCGGCGGTTCCAGGTGCATCAGTCCGACGAGGACCTGGCACCAGGTAGCCACCAGCTTGGCTTGGTCCGCATCGGACAACGGCTCGCCCAGGCTGAGCCGAAAACCCGCCGTTGCCGCCGCCTGCTCGGCCGGTCCCTCGATCCGCACCAGCTCGCCCCCGTCGCCGCGAGCCACCAGCCGCCCGCCAACGGCTGCCGCCGCGGTGTGCAGCACCTCGCCGCCGCGCACCAGCGCGAACTTAGTGGTCCCGCCGCCGACGTCGACGTTGAGGATGGTCTGCCCCGTCTGGCGCGACAAGCCCACCGCGCCTGAGCCGTGAGCGGCCATGACCGATTCCAGGTGGTGCCCAGCCGAGGCGCACACGAACTTGCCCGACTCGGCGGCGAACAGGTCGGCGATGGCCCGTGAGTTCTTGCGCTTGAGCGCCTCACCCGTCAGGATGATGGCGCCGGCGTCGATGTCCTCGAACTTCAGCTCGGCCCTTTTGTAGGCGTCGCCGAAGAATGCCTTCAACTGATCTGAGTCAATGCTGTCGTCCGAACGGTATGGCGTCAGCATGATGGGCGACCGGTACAGCACCTCGCGGTTGACCACCACGAACCGGCTCGACAGCGCCTGGCCCATGCGTCGCAGGTGCACCCGTGAGAACATCAGGTGCGAGGTGGACGAGCCAACGTCCACGCCCACCGTGGTGAGCTCGACGTTCTCGAGCTTCCACATGAATTCGTCGAAGGCGGCCAGTTCCTCAGGGGTGAGCTCTTCCTCGAACCCCTCATGGTCGATATCGATAAGGTCAAGGTCTTCAAAGTCGCGTCGTTGGTCGGGCATCGCCGCGAATTCTAAGGCTTTGCCTCTCGGAGTAGGATCAATCGACACATGGCAAGCTGTTCCTCTCCCGCCGCGGCGGGAGAGGGCTAGGGTGAGGGAAGCCCCTTGGCTAGCGCAACCGGCCTAGCCGCCGCGACACCTGCCCTCTCCCGCAAGCGAGAGCGGAACTTCGCGATCGGCCATCGCTGGTTGGTCAATGGGGCGCCCGTTGCCGTCGGCATCGTGGTGGCACTGCCGCTGCTGCTGCTGCTGGCCAACAGCTTCAACACCGCCGCTCCCGGCCAGCCGGCGGCGTATGGCCTGCGTGATTGGCTGCAGGCTCTCAGCGACCAAACGGCCATTCGCTCCTTCTGGTACACCCTCGGGCTGGGCGCCGTCCGCATCGCCATCGCCTTGCCGATCGGCTTCACCATAGCCTGGCTCATCGGCCGCACCGATATGCCCGGCCGCGGCGTCGTCGAGCTGCTGTGCTGGACGGGCATCTTCCTGCCCGTGCTGCCGCTGACCTTTGGCTGGATCCTGCTGGCCGATCCCCAGTTCGGCCTGGTGAACCTGGCTCTTCAGCGCCTGCCGTTTGTTCACGGCGCCGTTTTCAACGTCTACAGCTTCTGGGGCATCGTCTGGGTCCACCTGGCCTCCACGACGCCGTACTACATGGTCATCCTGCTCCTGCCGGGGCTGCGCCGGGTCGGCGCCGCGCTCGAGGAGGCGGCGCGGGTGTGCGGCGCCAGCCAGTTCCGCACCGTCCTTAAAATCACCATGCCCCTGCTCACGCCCGCCATTCTGGGCGTGGCGCTCTTGACGTTCGTGCGCAGCCTGGAGAGCTTCGAGGTCGAGCTGGTGATCGGCAAGCCAGCCGGCATCGCTGTCTACAGCACCCGCATCTACGACCTCGTCCACGACCAGCCGCCACGGTATGGCGAAAGCACGGTTCTCGGCTTCGTGGTCCTGGTGGTCATGCTGGTGCTGGCCTGGTTCTACCAGCGCGCCATCTCCGGGCGCTCCTACGCCACCGTCACCGGCAAGTCCTACTCGGCAGCCCCGGCCCGGCTCGGCCGCCGCGGCTGGCTGGCCAGCGGGCTGTGCTTCGGCTGGCTGGCCATTGCCCTGGGCGCGCCGCTGGGCTTCTTGGTGCTCGGCTCGTTCATGCGGCGCTACGGCTTCTTCCAGCTCAGCAACCCCTTCACCACTGCTCACTGGCACGACCTGATCGCCGACCCAGTGTTCTTCAGCTCCGTTCGCAACAGCCTGGCCATCGCCCTTGGCGTGGCCTTCCTCGTCATCCTCATCTACTCACTGGTGGCGTATCGTCTGGTGCGCGGCCCGGTCAAGCTGGCGCGGGTCACCGAGCTGCTGCTGTGGGTGCCATGGGCCGTGCCCGGCATCCTCATGAGCCTGGGCCTGCTGTGGCTGTTCCTCGGCACGCCGCTGCGGGTCGCCCTGTACGGCACGCTGCTGGGCATCATCGTGGCCATTGTCATCAAGGAGAGCCCCTTCAGCACGCTCTTCTTCAAGGCCGGCCTGCTGCAGATTGGCGCCGAGCTGGAGGAGTGCGCCCGCGTGGGCGGCGCCTCCTGGCTGCACACCTATCGCCGCATCCTGCTGCCGCTGCTGGCGCCCACAGCCATCACCGTCGGGCTGCTGTCCTTCCTATCGGCCATTCGCGACATCAGCACTACCGTGCTGCTGTACAGTCCGAAGTCTCGGCCTATCTCGATCCTCATGCTGGAGTACAGCTTCGCCGGCGAGATGGAGCGCGGCGCCGCCATCGGCGTGCTTGTCACCGCCTTCGTGCTGGTCGTCACCATCGGCGCCCGCGCCCTGGGCTTCCGCCTGGCCCGCGAACGCGTCTAGATTGGACTGGCGTGCAGCCTTTGGCTCGCTGCTGGCGCGGTCTTCCGTCTGCTGACGATAGCGCGGCGGGCGGCCTCCAACGCGTTTCCCGCGAGTAAACCGACGAGCAAGTAGTACACGCCGCCCCAGTTCAGCGCCAGACAGGCCACGCTGACGCCCGCGACCACGCTGGCGAACCAGGCCTGATCGCTCGCTCTGGCAGGCGTTGTCGGCGGATCGCTCAGCATGAAGAAGGCAAAGTACAAGGCTGCTCCTGTCATCGGCTCCCGGAAGCCGTCGGCAAACGACAGCGGATTGCCGGCCATCGTGGCCACGGTCAGCAGCCCGACATAGGTGCCCAAGAAGGCCAGCACCGACGGCATCTTGTTGACCCGGTTGGCGATCACCACGCCCAGGGCGAGAACCGCCACGATGAGGACGGGTGGCAAGTCGCCCAGTCCACCCCACCAACTCTGCTCGCTCGAGAACAGGAGTCCCGTGATGAGCAGGCCGATGGCGGCCGGGTTGAAGATGTGCCCGCGCTTACCGCGAATGATGCGTTTTGACGTGACCGCGAAGGCGGAGGCCAGGATCGGCACCCCGAGTGGCACGGCGGGGCCGAGCACCATGGCCACAATCAAGCCAGTCAGCAGCGCGCTGTCCGGCAGCTCCATCTTGCCGCCGCGATACATGAACAGCAGATCGACAATGACCGCCGAAAGGGTCGCCAGACCTAACCGCGGCAGCGCTTGCTGCCCGTCCACGGGATAGGCGATGCCAATCAGCGCCAGCAGCGCGATGACCAGCATGCCTTTCGGCGTGCGGAAATACGTTCCTATCTTTGACAAGGTCATGCCATCCACCTCTTGAATCCGGGGGTAGTTGTGATTGCCAGGTCAATGCCCACGAACATTCCGTCCACGCCTTGCTCTGCCAGCAACCGCGGTCCGTCGACGGGGCCGGATATGAAGGCCGCGGTCGAGAGTGCGTCGGCAGCCATGGCAGTTGGCGCCAGCACCGTGCAGCTGCTGACCTGCCGCGGCGAGCTGCCCGTCCTCGGGTCGAGCAGGTGATGCTCCTCGTCTCTTCCGGGGCGCCGGCGCTCGTAGTCGCCCGAAGTGCACACGGCGCCCTGGGACACCTGCAGAGTCGCGATGAGACCCGAACATCGCGGGTGCTCGATTCCAATCCGCCAGGCCTCCCCGGACTCGCTGGCGCCCTTGACGTAGATATCCCCGCCCGCGTCTATGCAGAACGATTCGTAGCCGGCCAGCTCTTTGGCCGCCAGGTCGATGGCCATGCCCTTGGCCAGGGCTCCGAGGTCGATGAGGATCGGTTTGCGGAGGGTGATGGCCTGGCGCTCGCTGTCGAGCACGACGTCCATGTAGCTCACTACTCCGTCCGCGTCCGGCGGCGCTGTGCGCTCGCCCGTCGCATAGTTGCGATCGAACCCGCGTCGGGCTTGAGCAGCACCGACCGTCGGATCGAACAGTCCACCGCTGATGGTGGCAACCTCGACGCCGAAACGGACTGCCTCGAAGAGCATCGGGCTTACCTGAACGGGATGCCCCACTTGGCTTGACAGCAGGAATACCTCGCTCTGGCGATCGAACCGGCTGCACACACGCTCAACCTCGTGGAACCAGCCGAGCGCTCGATCCAAGGCAGCCCGGATCGTGCTTTCGGGGCTGTCCCCGATCACCTTCGCCGTCACGATGGTGTCCATTGCGACGATCGAGGCGCCGCGGGGCGGGCTACTGACCATAGCTGGCGCCCGTCCTGTTCCTCCTACCCGCGCCATTGGAGTAGATCGGGCCGTTCGGTCCGGTGACCTGCACGCTGCCGCCTGGAGCTCCCGTCAGGCCTGTGGCAGATCCCTGACTGCCGGCCGGCGAAGTGGCGCTCGTATTGGCGGCGGCAGCCGCGGAAGTGCTCACTGTGCCGCTCGTGGACTGTGCCGCCGAACTCTGCGCCTGGCTCAGCGCCTGCGCGAGCGCCTGCTGGTAGGCCATGGAGCTGTCCGTGGCTCCTGACACCAGGTTGATCTTGCTGCCCTGCGCCGCCACGACGCTGGCCGGAAGCCCGGCGATGACGCTCTGCGAATAGCGCGTGGTCACCCCCGTAATAGGCGCCGAGACGATCCGGCCGTTCTGCACGGTCACACGCACGCTGACACCTCCATGCCGGCTCATGCCACTACCGGAATAGGTGCCGTCCTTCAGCGTAGTCGTACTGGTTGGCGAGGCGCTCGAAGAAGCGCTGGCGCGCACTGGCGCTTGCGCTGGCGCCGCTGTGGCGGCCGGGCTTCCCGAAGGCGCCGCTGGTGAGACGCTCGTGTCTGGCAACGCTAGGCCAGCGGCCATAGTTGCCGCGGCAGGCTGCGTCAGCACGTAGCCAACGCCATAAACCGAAAGGATCGCCGTCGAGCTGAGAGCTGTTAATCCCTTGCCCATCTTTTTTGCCATGCCTGAATCCTGACCGGCGTTCCTTGGAAACGGCTGTTACTTCCTTAAGAGTTGCCTAAGAGCCCTGGGTGTTACTAAATTTCGAAGGCGGCGTAGGTGCTGCGCATGTCGTACATCAGCTTGAGCTTGCGCTTGACCACCGCACGGGCCTGCTCCTGCAGCTCGTCCGTCACCAGGTAGCGCACGACGATGGCTTCGGCCAGGCTGCGATGGTCCTCGTCGGCCTCGGTGTGAACCTCGAAGAAGGCCGCTTGCTCGGCGGACAGGCCGTAGTGGGCCTGCAAGCCATCGGCCATCATGCGGCTGGTGATGGGCGCCTGGCCCTCGCCTGCTACCTGTGCGGCCATGGCCACCGGCCACGGCAGCGTCCACAGGATCAGCTCGGCCCAGTAGATGTGGGCCGCGGTGGCCGCCATGGGCTCGCTGCTGTCGACTTCCTCCACGCTGAGGCCAATCGCCTGGGCGAAACGGTGGAACAGCTCGTAGTGGCCAGCCGAGCCGGTGTCGGTGCCTTCCGCCTCCTCGGCCACCACGCCGGCCAAGCGGCGCTGGATCTCGGGATCGGTGCACCGCAAATAGCGCAGAGTCGCCAGCCGGTGGACCATCCGCCTGTAGTGCGAATCCTGGATCGCCCAGCCCCGGATCTGCTGGAGCGGCACCGTGCCCTTCGACACCCCCACCACCAGCGGATGCCGCACCGACGACCACTCCGAACCAGCAATCTCCCGCCTCAGCTCATCCAGGAACCGGGATCCAGTCGCTGCAGCCACGCGTTCATTCCTTTCGACTTTGTCATTCTGAGCGTCGAGCGAAGAATCCGCTACCCGTCTTCGTAAATCAACTGGACTTCGACGGAAATGTCCACGTCCTCGGCCACGAAGCTCGGCCCCGTAGCCGGGATCCCGTAATC
>DAIUFO010000082.1:701-5140 GCA_036844545.1 Chloroflexota bacterium | reverse complement strand
CCCCCGCCGGTCGATGGCCTCGCCGTTGTCCCGCCCGCTGAACGTCACCTGCCGGGCAACTCCGTGCAGCAGCAGTTCGCCACTTATGTCAAGTGCGTCCCCTCGCCGCGAAACCCGGTCGCTCCGGAACCGCAGCTCCGGAAAGCGGTCGGCCTCCAAGAAGTTCTCGCCCTTGAGAGCCTCCTCACGCCGCCCAAATCCGGCGCTGATCAGCGAAGTCGGATCGATCTCGACGGACATCGTCCATTTCGCCGGGTCCGGATCGTCGACGTGCACCTCGGCCGACACGCGATTAAAGGCGCCCCTGATGACACTCAGGCCCAGGTAGCGGCAGGCCCATTCCACCTGCGAGTGGTCGGGATCGAATCGCCAGCTCATGCTCAGCTCCCGTACAGTTTCGTCGCCGGGCTCAATACCGCGGGCGACGCGGCCGGCGCCGCTCCCCCGCCACAGGCGGCCAGCGCCACAATTGCCGCCGCGATCCCTGGTAGCGCGGGCTTCCAGCCCGCGGGCGGCCAGGATGGCCCCCCTACCTTCGGCCAAGTCATAACTCTCAAGTCTTCCCTCCGGATCGCAAGTGCAGCAATTTAACCACCGCGGCGTGCTAGCCTGGCAGCCAAAACCAAAAAGGAGAATGCACATGCCGCCAGTCATTGAAGCGCTCGAGCACTGGACCTACGTCTCGCCCGACATCGAACGAGCGCGCCGCTTCTACGTAGACGCGCTGGGAGCCCAACCCTTGGACCGCCCCGGCGGCGCCCCGCCCGCGGTAACCATCGCTGGCAACACCATCGACTTCTTCCCCGCCACCGACGAGTTCGTCCCCGCCCCCGGATCGAGGGGCCAGCACCACGCCCTCCGCATCCGGCTCGAGGACTACGACACCTGGGTCGACCACCTTCGCGCCCAGAATGTTCCGATCGAGCTGGCCTCTCACGGCCCCCAGCGCATGTCCATCTACCTCCAGGACCCCGACGGCTACCACCTCGAGCTGACCCTCGGCGTCGACGCCGAAACCGGCCGCCGCGAGATCGAGAAGCGCGGCATCAAGCGCTACGCCATCCCCGGCGGCTGGGAGAGCTAACCCTTCGGCAGATAGATGGACCTGCCGGACAACGCCATTCGACGGTGGCTGGAACCGTACCCCGTCTGGATCGCTAAGCGGTCGGTGATCCGTTCATTGCAGCCAGGCCATTGGCAGCGCTGAGTCTCAGCTTGCTCATGGATGACCGCGACAGGTTGAAAGAAATTCGGCCCCAGCTCCCGACGAGCAAACTCCATCACTTCCGCCACCAGGAAAGCGACCTGCTTCCGATCGAGTTGGTCGGTTTCCGGAATGTCGTCCTCGTACCGAAGACCTTCGGCAAAGGGCGTGAGGATATCGGCCTGAGCTACGTCTGCAGGCACGTCAACACCCAAATCCCTGAGTAGATCGACGAGTGCCTCGATCTTGTGCGTTTTGAATTGTCGATTGACCTGGTAATTCATTCCTCGATGAGCCAGGACCGCCTTCAGCGTCTTCTCCACAGCTTGCTGCGCGATGTTTCCCACCTGCGTGTCAGACGCGTCGATGCTTGGCAGCACCGAGGCCAAGAAGCGGGCGTCTTCGGCGGCTTTCCTTTCAAATTGACGAGCGAGTGTTACTTGCGCGTCAATCGTCTGTGCCATAGAAAATGCCCTCGCGCTCAATCTCATGGTGCAACGTTCCGGGTATGCGCGCTTGTTCTTGATAATGTCGCCTGTCCGTAAGATGCAAATCCAAGTACGGCCGTTTGCTCTTCACAAGTGACTTGATGCGATAAATCTCATCGAGCCGTCCTCCGCTCAGCCGGGGCTCGATGACGAGGACGTCAAGATCGCTTGTCGGTTTCGCGGTTCCACGTGCATAGCTGCCAAAGACGGCGATCCTGGATCCCCGAGGAACCAGGTCGCGCATTCGTCGTATAACGGATTGCACATTCTCGTCGAGGGCAACAGCCGTATCCCCCACGCGCGTGTCCTGAACAGAATGCAACCGCCGCAGCATCTCTACTTCGGGCTCGGGGATCAATATCTGCTTCCTGACGCCCTGGCGGAACGCTCGCGCTTTGCCACGGCGAGCCCAATACCGGACGGTGTTGGCGTGCACGCCGAGTGTGGCCGCGACCTCCGGCACTGTCCACAGGCGCTCGCCCTCACCAGGGGTCACCCGCGCCTCAGCCCCTTCTGTGCTGCGCTTTGCGTTTCCCGCCATCGTCCGCATCGTAGCGCTTTCGCGACAACTTCCACAAGTTCCACAATCGCCACAAACACATTTGGAAGGGTTTTCGGCCAGACTTACGCTATCCCCGGCGGTTGGGAGTCATAGGAGGGCGATCTCAGGTTCGCCGGATCCCCAGCCGAGATAGACTCAGTCGTTACTATAGTAGGCAGGGGCCGATCTGCATGAACAACGAAAAATTTGAGGCTGCACTCGTCTATGTCGCCGAGAAAAGCAAGGACGACCCTCGGTTCGGCGCGATCAAACTCAACAAGATTCTCTACTACTCGGATTTCGCGGCTTACCGGCGATTGGGCGCCCCGATTACGGGGGACGAGTATCAGAATCTCCCCGAAGGGCCAGCCCCCCGGCACCTCGTGCCGGTGCAGGACAGGCTGATCAAATCACGAGCGTTGGTCATGGAAGAACGCCCGTACTTCAAAGGCGTCCAGAAGCGCATCCTCCCTGGTCCTGAGCCTCTCAACGCGGCGAATCCGAAATACCATCTCTCCCAAGGCGAGCGGGACGTTCTGGATGAGGTCGTCCAGGAACTGTGGGCGCTCAACGGGAAGCAGGTATCGGAGCTGTCCCACCGAGAATTTGGCTGGTGTCAAACCTCACAGGGGGAAACTATCCCCTATCACACGGCGTGGATCGGATCGGAACCCCTAACCCAGGCGCAGATCGAGAAGGGTGTAGAGGTGGCCGAGCGTCGTGCAGCCGAACGAGCCGCTCGGTAGCAACTACACCCTCCGCGAATCCGAAACATTCAGTAGGCAGATTGCCGAGCTCGTCCCTGACCCAAAACTTTGGGATGAGATCAAAGCGAACTTCGATCACGAGTTGTGTCGTGATCCGAGCTACGGCGGCGAGATTCCTGGATGGTATCTGCAGGCACTTACGGTGGTGACTATCCCCGAGATCACGATCTACTACGAGGTGGATCACAACGCTGGCATTGTTGAGTTAGTTGAGGCGTGGCTGGTATGACTGAGAACGCCGCATCCCCGGCGGCTGGGAGACATGGGAGGGCGATTTCAGGTTCGCCCCAACGCTTCAGGCTACTGAGCAGAGCGCGGGTGGAGAGTGAATCCTAAAGCGGCGGCGGCGGCCCCTTGCCGGCTGTCGCGGGTGACGATGGCAACCTCGCCGTCGCCGCCTTCGGCCAGGACACGCGCGGCGGCCAGGTGCAGAGCGTCCAGGGTTCGAATCGATGTCTGCGACACAAATGCCTGAGCGGTCCGGAACGCGTCGCGGGTAAGCGGCGCCACGCCAATCGGACCATCATCGGCCGTGTCAGCTTCGTAGGCCTCCGTCCGATCCGCGAGCGCGGCCTCATCGATGCGGCCGTCGCGCCTGGCCCGCGCCAGCACGCTGGCAAACTCCACGTCGGTGAGCTCGCAAGTGATGACAGGATCCGGGCTGCCGAACAGGAGCTCGTTCATCCAGGCGCCGTCGGCCTCGTCGCCGAGATAGGCGCCGCCCAGGGCGCTCGTATCGACGTACAAGATCACCGCTCATCCCGCTCTCGGCTGACGGAGTCGCTGACATAGCCAGCAGGCGTAGTTACCTTCGCCGCTGTATCCCGCCTCGCCCCCGCGGCACGCCCGCCTCGCGTGACGAGACGGCCGTCTGTGAGGGCCGCGACCTTCCACAACTGACGAGGAGAGTCTGCCGTCACCCCTACTCCGGCAGCCGCTGTCCGCGGCAGCCGATTCGCAAACGAATTGACTGACTCGCCCGAGCGCTTCGCTCGACGTTTGATCGCGTCGGCCAGCTCGTCGTCGACACGTGTGATGATCTGCTTCATCGGCTCATGACACTATGGACATACTGACAGCATGGTCCCCAGCAGCCCGCCCGCCTACCAGTCCGGCTTGTAGTGAGCCCCCGAATGGACCTGCTCGTCGACGTCCCGCTCCGGGTTGGTGTAGTAGATGAACGTCCGCACCGACGTCTCCTCAGCGCCCGTCGTCGGTGCGGTCGGCAGCGCCTCGCGCGGCAGCGGCAGCGGCGTCCCGAGCGCGCGAGCCTCCCACAGGATGCGTGCGTTCTCCTCCAGCATCACCGCCCGCGTGAACATCTCCTCCAACGTCAGCCCCACCACCGTCACGCCGTGCCAGCGCATCAGCACCCCAGCCGCCTGGCCCAGCGCGGCGTTCAGCCGCTGGCCCAGCTCGTGGCTCGTGACCAGCCGCGG
>DAIUFO010000082.1:0-691 GCA_036844545.1 Chloroflexota bacterium | reverse complement strand
GCTCGTCGAACGTCGGCAGCGCCCCGCCCAGGCAGCGGGCCGGGATCAGCACGATGTCCAGCGGCACGTTGGTCACGCTGAACACCGTGGCCCAATGCGGGTGCAGGTGCGCGATGCACTCCAGCTCCGGCCGCGCCGCGTGGACCACCGTATGGATCGGCGTTTCCAGCGGCGGCGGGTACGGCCCCGCCACCCGCTTCCCCTCGGCGTCCATCGTCACCAGGTCGGAGGGGCGGAGTCGCGATTTGTCAAGCCCGCCGCCCGGCGTGATCAGGATCAGCTCGCTGTCCGGTATGCGCAGGCTGATGTGCCCGCCCAGGTTGTACAGGCCCAGCCGGTACAGCGCGCGGCCGCACTGAGCCAGCTTCTCTCGGGCCTCGGCCTCCCTGCTCACACCATCCAGCTCCGCGTTGGGGAGAGGAAGCTTACAGCTCGCCCGTTACCAGCTTCGGCAGCCACACGTCAAGGACGGCTGGCACACCTTCCTCGGTAGCCTTGAGGCCGCGCTTGATGGCGGCGGCCAGGTCGTCCGGGTCGGTGACCTTCTCGCCGTAAGCGCCGCTGGCGGCGGCCTCGCCGCTGTAGTTCGGGCAGGGGTCGAACCAGCCACCGGTCAAGTCCATGTTCTTGGCCGCATAGCCCTCGGGGAAGGCGCGCACCAGCTCGTGGGTGCCGGTCCGGTAGCCGCGGT
>DAIUFO010000081.1:0-12507 GCA_036844545.1 Chloroflexota bacterium | reverse complement strand
TCATCGAGATCCTGCGCCTGCGTGGCGGAGGCCTCGGCTTGTTCACCGGCTGCGCCGCCGGCGACACCGGCGCCGCTCTCGTCCTCCGGGTGGATTGAGACGCTACTGAGGTCGAGTCTGATAGCCTGACGGACATGGCCATTAACGTTCTCGACCAGCGCAGGACCGAAATCCCCTTACCCCGCCGCGGCGGGCCGAACACGATCGCCCGCCCGGGCGGCAAACCGCTGCTGGTCATTGTCGAAGGCACGGACGTCGACGCCATGGTCGACGCCGGCCTCGAAGCCATCGGCGGGATGAAGCGAGTGATCGGAGGGAACCGCGAAGTCCTTCTCAAGCCCAACACCAACCAGCGCGACCCCTTCCCATCCATCACCGACCCGGCCACGATCCGCGCCGTTGCGACGCACTGCCGCGCTGCCGGCGCGGAGCGCGTCGTCGTCCATGAGGATCACAAGCGCGAGCTCGACTACTACTACGAGCCCGCCGAGCTGCCAGGCATGGACCTACGGCTGGCGCACGCCCCCACCCGTGAGGACTTCGTTTTGGTGGGTTTCGACGGCTGGCGCGGCGACATGCCCGTGCCCTCCATCCCCGAGTCGGGCGCCTCCGGCATGCTGGAGCGCCTGCGCAGCTATGAGCCTCAGCCAGCCGGTGGTCTGCGCATCGCCCGCGAAATCCAGATGGCCCCCGTCGTCATCAACATGCCCGTCCTCAAGCGTCACTTTGCCGGCCAGATCACCAGCGCCCTCAAGAACCACTTCGGCTCGGTGTACGGCCCGCACCGCTGGCTCGCCCATGCCAGCCTGGATACCAACCGCGACTACTACGACCGCAAGCTGGCGGAGTTCGCTTCCGCCGTTCGCCCCGAGCTGACCATCACCGACGTCCGCTCGCTCCAGGCTGTCTTCGGACCTCATCGGAGCGACGACACCCGCATCGTCGACGGCGTGAACCGCCTGATCGTGACCGGCGACATGGTCGCCGCCGACGTGGTGGCGATGGACATCATGAAGCGCCACGACGTGACGTTCACCGCTCAGAATGAAGCCATCATCCGCCGCCAGCACGAGCATGCGGAAGAGCTCGGCCTCGGCTGCAGCGATCTCTCCAAGTTCGAGGTCGTCGAGCTGAAGGTTTAAGCCGCTGCAGCTTAGCCACCACATCACCTCCGACAGCGGCCATTTCCGGGAGCTTGCCGGCCAGATCGCGGACTTTGAGAGAGCCGGTCTGGATATCGTCTGGGTGTCGGAGGCCTATGGCATCGACGCCGTCTCGCGGCTGGCTTACCTGGCGGCCCTTACCGACAAGCTGTTGATTGGCGCAGGCATTCTGCCCATCTACACCCGTACCCCGGCCTTGCTGGCGCAGACCGCGGCCGGACTGGACTATGTGTCCAACGGCCGCTTCATCCTCGGTTTAGGCGCCTCGGGCCCGCGGGTCATCGAGGGCTGGCACGGCGTCAAGTACGATCGCCCGCTGCAACGTACGCGCGAGATCGTGGACGTCTGCCGGCGGGTGTGGCGCCGTGAGGTGCTGGAGCATCATGGCCGAGCGTATACCATGCCGCTCCCGCCCGAGCAGGGCACGGGCTTGGGCAAGCCGCTCAAGATCATCGGCCAGCCTGTCCGTGCTCGCATCCCGATCTACCTGGCCTCTCTGACCGACAAAAGCGTGGAGCTCGCCGCCGAGATCGCCGAGGGCTGGATGCCCATCTTCTTCATGCCGGAGCACGCCAAGGCCGTCTGGGGCGACGCGCTGGCCCGTGGCCAAGCCAAGCGCGATCCGGCGCTCGGCCCGCTGGAGATCGTGGCCGGCGGCCTCGTCGCCATCGGCGAAGGTCTCGAGCACCTCCGCGATCTCGAGCGCCGCCATTTGGCCCTGTACATCGGCGGCATGGGCGCCCCGGGCGCGAACTTCTACACCGACCTCGCCTGCCGCTACGGCTTCGAGGCCGAAGCCGGGCACGTCCAGGACCTCTATCTCGCTGGCAAGAAACAGGAAGCCGCCGCCGCCATCCCCGAGGCCCTGCTGCAAGGCACCACCCTCATCGGCCCCGAAGCCTACGTCAAGGAGCGCCTGGCCGCCTACAAACAAGCCGGCGTAACCATCCTCAACCTCACCCCCGTCGGCCCCACCGACCCGGTGCGCACCATCGAGCGAGTGCGCTCGCTGCTAGCTTGAGTCCTTCTTGAGGAATGAGGCCACGGCCTCGCGGTGCTCGGTGCTGGTGTAGCAGATCGCCTGCGCCTGGCCGCCGAGGGCGAACACGTCCTCGGCGCTCAGCTCGAAGCTTTGGTCCAGGATCGACTTGGCCAGCGCCAGCGCGATTGTCGAGCCTTGAGTCAGCTCACCAGCCCAGCGCCGGGCTTCTGCCAGCAGCTGGTCGGGTTTGGCCAGCCGGTCGGCCAGTCCGATGGCCAGCGCCTCCTCGGCCGCCACCCGCCGCGCTGAGAAGATCAGCTCCTTGGCCCGCGGCAGGCCCACCCTTCGTGGCAGGAAGTACAGGCCGCCGCCGTCGGGGATGAGGCCGCGCAGCAGGTAGCTCATGCTGAAGCTGGCTGCCTCGGAGGCGACGATGAAGTCGCAGCACAGCGCCACGTCGCAGCCCAGGCCGGCGGCCGGCCCGTTAACCGCCGCGATCGTCGGCTTCTCCAGCGCATGCAGCGCGTCGATGACGTGGTGTGTGTGCCGCTGCCGCTGCCAGCCGTTGCCTGCCACCTCGCCCGCCGGCGCCTCCAGCCGCTGCTGCATAGCACGGATGTCCCCGCCGGCGCAGAACGCCTTGCCCGCGCCCGTGAGGATCAGCGCCCGCACGGCCTTGTCGTGGGAAACCTGCTCCAGCACCGCGGCCAGCTCCACCCGCGTGGCATCGTCAATGGCGTTGCGCACCTCCGGCCGGTTCAACGTGGCGGTGGCAATGCCGTCGTCGACCGCGAGTTCGACCAGGCTCACGCCTTAGCTCGGTAGCTCATAGTGGTCCTTAGGCTAGGCGCAGCGCCGGTCCCCGCTTGTTAGCTGGGGGAAGCGGCCGGCTGTGCGTCGTCCGCCGACGGGGATGGGGAATCGGAAACGCTGGCCGGCGATTGGTTCACGGCGCTGTAGACAATTGCGCCGCCCTGCAGCAGCAGCATCGCTCCCGCCAGCACCAGCCCAATAGTCAGGCTGCGCCCGCTCATTGCGCCCTCGATCGTATACAGGATGGCTGCCGCCCCGAACAGCACGATCAGCACCACCACAATCACGATCATCGTCAGCTCCGCCACCAGCAGGCTACGTCAGCCAAGCAGCCCGCGCAAGGGTGTTAGCCTTCTTGGTCTGCCTAGTAACCACTCCCCACGTCCGCTGCGCTGCTGGTTGCGCTGCCTGCCGTTCCGCTGACAGTGGATCCGACCGCTCCCGCGGCTGCCTGAAGTGCCCGGGCCGCCAGAGTCTAGACCCGCTTCCCGCGCCGCCGGTCTTCGGTCTAAAACGAAGCTAGAAGTTGAACAGCCAGGGCCGTGGCACTCGCTCGATCTCGATGCGAGGGCGGCGGCGGAAAGGCGGACGGCCCGGCTCAGGACGAGGTGAAGGCGAGGGCGGGTTGGCGCTGGAACTGGCCCGCGTCACGCTGAAGCTCGCGCCATCTGCCCCCAACGCGGATGGGCTGGCCAGCGTTTGGCCGCGGCTGGCCAGCGTGATCGGCTGGCCATTCGCCTGGGCAATCGTCACCGTCTGCCCGTTCTTGACGGCGCTGGCCCCACTGAACTGGACCGTGCCAAAGTTGTCCAGGGGCAGCTCACCGCCGGGCCCGCTCGGCGCCTCCTCGATCCATTCAGCCGACGACAGCGCCGATTGATACTGCGCCGTCGTCTGATACGTCTGGCCGGTAGTGTCGTCTTTCAGGCTGAGCTGCCATTGCCCGCTCGACGTCTGTGTCACCGACACGGTCATCGAGTCGCCGGCATTCACTGCCAGCGGCACTCGCCGGGAGGACTGGGGCAACATCTCCACCCACGCTTCGTAGGCTACCTGGCCGGATCGGCTCATGGTCTCCTGCGTGCCCGCCTGGATTAGGTCGTGGCTGCTGAGGCCACCGATACCCACCCAGGTGGCGTCCACGCCGGCGTTGCCGTTGGCGCTCACGTGTGGCACTGTCCAGCTGCCGGTGACGCTGGTGAATGCACCGCCGCTGGCTGCATAGCCGGCCCAGTTGCTGGAAATGTCCGCACTCGAGCTGGCGGCGTGCCACACCGGCGCCGCCACATCCAGCGGCAACAGGCTGGCTAAAGCGCAGGCGGCAAGCAAGGCGCGTCGCATCGGTAGCGATTATGCTAGCGGACAAGCTCTGAAACATCCGCGGGAGATGACAAATTGGCCATAAAACAGCCTTCGACGGTCAGTGCCATCCTTCTTCTGGCGGCCACGCTCCTGACTGCCTGCGGCGCCGGCCCGGCAGTCGCGCCCGCCTCGCAGCCGCCGGCTAGCGCCAAACCATCGGCACCGGCCAGCGCCAGCGCCGCGCAGCCGGCTCCGCCCGTCAGCTCGGCCGCGCCCTCCTCGCTGGCGAGCGCGCCAGCCTCGCTCGCCGCCAATCCCCAGCCATCTGCTGCCCCACGCGCCAGCGCGGCTCCGCCGGCCAGCCCCACCATGCTGCCTCCCGTCAGCAGCTCACTGGTCGTGCCCGAAGCCCAAATGGCGAACCCCACCCTCAAGCCGGTCTCCGTCGCCGGCCACAGCGTCAACCTGCCGCCCGGTTTCAGCATCAGCCAGTTCGCCGGCAACCTGAAGGTGCCCCGCTTCATGGCCTTTGACGGCGCAGGCAACCTTGCCGTGGCCGAGGATGGCGCCGCCCGCGTCGTGCTCTTCCGCCAGCAGAATGGCCAGCTCTCGGACACGCCTACGCCGCTCGTCACGGGCCTCAGCGACCCCACCAGCGTAGCCTTCACACAGGACTACGTCTACGTGGCCGAGGACCGGCAGATCGCCCGCTACCGCTATCAGGCTGGCGCTGCCAGCCAGCGCCAGGTGGTGATTCCGAACCTTCCGGCCGCGATCGATCACCACACCCGTACGATCGCTTTCGGCCCCGACGGCGCTCTGTATCTGGCCATGGGCTCACCCTGCGACGTGTGCGCCATCAACGATCCCCGCTACGCCACCATTGCCCGCTACAACGCCGACGGCAGCGGCTACGCCCTGGTCGCCAAAGGCCTGCGTAACGCCGTCGGCATCGCGTTCCAGCCTGGCAGCAACCAGCTCTGGGCCACCGTCAACGGTCGCGACAACCTGGGAGACGACATCCCTTGGGACCTGCTGACGACCATCCGGCAGGGCGCGGACTACGGCTGGCCGCGCTGCTACGACGACCGCCAGAAGGATCCGCGGTTCGGCAGCGCCGCCGGCTGCGGCGACGCAGCCTTGCCGGACGTCGGCCTGCAGGCGCACTCCGCTGCCCTGGGCCTAGCCTTCTACGGCGGCAGCCAGTTCCCGGCGGACTTCCGCGGCGACGTGTTCGTGGCCCTCCACGGCTCCTGGAACCGGAGCGTCCCCACCGGCTACAAGCTCATTCGCGCCCACTTCGACAACGGCCGGTTTGCGTCAGTCAAAGACTTCGCCACCGGTTGGCACCCGGGCGCCGGCGGCCAGATCATTCAGACCCCGCACGGCCTCGGCGCCTCCGGCGCCTGGGGTCGCCCCGTCCAGCCTCTCGCCGGGCCGGATGGCAGCCTGTACGTTTCCGACGACTACCTGGGCGCCATCTACCGCGTGTCGTACTCGGGATAGCGGAGCCAGATTTGGCACGCCGGGCGTCGAGCGAGGCATCCGTGCCGCTGGCAGACCGCGGATTCCTTGCGTAGCTCGGAATGACAAATCGCCGGTCTTTCGTCTGTGCTAGGCTGCCGGCGCTATGGCTTGCCTTCGAGGTTCTGCTTCCCTGTTCGCAGTGTTGCTGCTGACTGCTTGTGGCCAGGCCAGCTCACCCGCGCCCTCGATCCCCGCGGCGTTGGCCAGCGTCACGACCGATCCTTCGGCCGCGGCTCAGAATGACAAGCAGCCTTCCGCCGGGGCAGCCCCTCGATACGGCGGGGGCGACCCTAACGGCTACCCCATCCGCATCGGCTACGCCTCACCGGCGGTGGCCAGCTGGCCGTTCTACGCCGCGCTCAGCCAGGGTTTCTTTGCGCAACAGCACCTGGCCATCAACATGATCCAGATGCCGGGCAACGTGGCCATCACCGGCCTATCGAAGGGCGATGTCGATTTCACCAACTCGCCCAGCAATGCCATTGAAGGCGCCTCCCGCGGGTTGCCCTTCAAGATGGTCCTGTCCTCGTGGGACCGTACGCCGTGGACGATCTCCGGAAAGTCTGACTTGAAGTCGATCCAGGGTCTCAAGGGCAAGCTGGTGGGCACCAACCAGGTGGGCAGCAGCCCCTATCTGTACCTCCAGGCCGCCCTCAAGCGCGCCGGCATGTCCATGGGCGACATCAAAGTCGTGTCCTCGCCCGGCACGCAGGACACGTTCACCCTGCTGCTGGCGGGCCAGCTCGACGCAGCCGTGGTATCCCCGCCCTTCGACGCCATGGCCGAGGACAAGGGCTTTCACGAAGTAGCGTTCATCGGCGATGCCCTGCAGCAGCCATACATCGGCCTCGGCACCAGCGCCAGCTTCATCGCCCAGCACCGGCCACAGCTCGTGGCCGCCATCACGGCTCTCATGGACGCCAACCGCTGGCTCAAGGCGAACCCAGACGGAGCCGCCGACCTCGTCGTGAAGAACCTCGCCACCCCGCCAGACGTGGCCAAACGCGTAACTGCCCGCATGCTGCCGCTGCTCAGCGATACGGGTGAGCTGCCGCTCGCCGGTGTCCAGGAAGCGATCGCCATCCAACAGGACCTGACTCACACGACTATTTCCGTCAAACCGGAGGAGATGGTCGATTGGGCGCCACTCCACGAAGCCCTTGGCAAGCCCTAATCTGAAGCTCGCCGGCCGCTATACGGCGGAAGCCGCCCCAGCCCGGGCGTGTTGCTCGAGCTGACGGATGACGGCATGTGCGGCTTCTGCCACTGCCTTCGCCATGCGCACCCATCGCGTCAGTCCCAACCGCTACTTGTGCGAGCAGCCGCCCACGTGGCCCGCGTCCAACCGCTGCTGCTGCCAGCGCCACGCGGCTTGCTCCCGCCGGTCTAGGTCTGGCGCAGCTTCGCTACCACCTCGCGGGCGAACGCCTCGATCGTCTCCAGCCGCGAATGGCCTGGCAGGGCATACGGCCGGATCGTGATCTCGTCCACGCCATCGTCGAACATCGCCCTCGCCTGACGCACACAGTCCTCCGGCGTGCCGGCGATGGCGAACTCTTGGATGACCTCGTCGGGCACTACATGGGCGTGCCGCGCGCCCGGATGCATGTGGTCGTAGGTGTTGTAGGACGAGGCCAGCGTCTCGCGCGCCTTGGCCGCCGCCGGCCCCAACCTTGCCAGCGGCGACATCAGCCCCTGCGCCACGTGCGAGCGCACCGCGTCCAGCGCCTGCCCTCGCTCGCTGGAAACGCACGCCGCCACTCCGGCACAGACGAGGAAGCTTTTGTCATTCCGAGCGTCGAGCGAGGAATCCGCAACCCCAGCTTGCACCCGTTCCAATGCTTCCCGCCGCACCTCCGGATGGCCCATCTGGCCCGCCATGACCACGCCGTCGCCGATCTGGCCGGCTAGGCGCATCATCTTCGGGCCGGAAGCGGCGATGATGATCCGCGGCGCGGCCTCCGGCTTGGTGTAGGCCAGCCGGATGGGCCCGTGCTCGGTCGACACCTCCTCGCCGCGGCACAGCCGCCGCACCGTGTCCACGTACGCCGCGAGCTCTTTGCGGGTGGCCCGCGGCAGGCCCATGGTCGCCACCGACGTATGCCCCAAACCCACGCCCAGGATGCCTCGCCCGCGGGACAGCTCCTGCAGAGTCATCATGGCGCTGGCGGTTACCGCCGCGTGGCGCGTCACCGGGTTGGTCACGCCCACGCCCAACGTCACCCGTGAAGTCGCCGTTGCCGCCGCGCCCAGCAGCACGTACAGCTCGCGCCAGATGAGCTGCGAATCGCCCAGCCACAGCGCGTCGTAGCCCAGCTCCTCGACCGCCCGGCTCTCCTCCACGATGGTTCGGGCATCCAAATACTGGTGCAGCTCGACCCCAAACCTCATGCTGCCCTCATGCTACAGTGCCTCGCCATGGCCTTCGACCTCGACACCGTCAGCCACCTTATCCGCGACCAGAGCGACGGCCTCGCGGATCGCCTCGACCAGCTCAGTGATGCCGATTGGCGCTGCCCCAGCCCCTGTGCGGATTGGACCGTGGCGGACGTCGTGGCCCACCTCTCCAGCGGCGCCGGCGTCCAGTTTCGCGCCCTGCAGCGCGGCCTCGAGGGCGATACGTCGCCCATCTTCCGCGACCCGGCCGAGCGCACGGCGCTCACCGCGGCCAAACTCGGCCTGCCCGAATCCCGGCGCGCCGCCGACTACCGCCGCGAGCTCGATGAGCTCCAGAGCTTCTTCACCACCCTCGGCGAGTCTGATTTGGCCAGGACCGCCTGGCACCAGTCGGGCGTCCACCCCCTGCGCTGGTTCCTACTCCAGCGGCTGGGCGAAACCACCATGCACCGCGGCGACGTCCACGGCGCCCTGGGCGACGACTTCGAGTACCCGGCCGACGTCGCTTCCCTCCTCCTGCCGGAGTACGTGGCTCGCCTACCTCGCCTCCTGGTGCCTGATGGCGCCGTCCCCGCTCTCATCCGCTTCGGCGATGCCGGATTCGTCCGAGTCGGCCCCGAACGCGCCGCCTACCTGCCGGAAACCCCGGTTCGGCCCACGCTCACGCTCGAGGCGGGTTCGCCAACGCTCCTGCGCATAGCCGTCGGCCGCCTCCATCCCCAAGACGCCGCCGGCCTCCAAGCCACCGGTGACACCACCCTCCTCGCAAAGTGGCGAGAGGTCTTCCGCACGCTGTAACAAGTGTCCCCTCGCCCGCCGCGGCGGGCGAGGGCTAGGGTGAGGGCACCTGGCGCCGGCGGCTGTCTCTAAGCCGTCCCCGCGATCAAATCCCCCATGTGGCCCCGAAATACCCGCTCGATGGCCAGGCTGTCCCGCGCTCCGCGCAGGATGGCCTGCCGCGCTTCGCCCGTCTGGGCGTAGCGCTCTATCACGTCGATGAGCAAGTTGGCGTGCTCGATGTCCGCCACGACGTGCACCGCGTTCGTCGGCTGATCGCCGAAGGGGATGCCCAGGTCCTGTTGCATCCGCTCCCCCAGCCGCCGCACGATTCCGCCGCCGCGGATGATCTCGTCGGACACGACCCACTCCAGGATCGACGATGCTGCTATGCCCTCCAGCCAGGGCCGGCTCTTGGCCAGGTGGATCCATGCCCAGAAGCACGCCTGCGCCGTGTCCGTGGGCTTGGTGTGCTCGAACTCGCCGGCGCCCAGACCCACCAGCTCGGCTTCCTGGATGCCTAGCGTGATGTGATCCGGCACGCCGGGCGAGCCCATCAGCTCCTCCTGCTCGTGCTTCCAGATCAGCCGCTTCACTTCCAGCGGCGCGGCGCCCTGCACGAAGCCCCAGCAGTCGCGCCGGTTCTTCACGAAGTGCGTCCGCTGCACCTCAAAGTCCCGCGCCCCGTCGCGCGTGTAGTGCGCCGCCAGCACCTTGCGGTACTGTGGCGACTCGAACTGCGCGTTCGCGAGCTCAATCAGCTCCGCGTGGAGCTGGTCAATCGAAGCATCAACAGCCATTACATTCCTACCCTTGGTCCAACGTAATCCGCGCGCGCCCGCATCATCCGCGTGTCGCCGTACTGTTCCAGCGCGTGCGCCGCCCAGCCCGCCACCCGCGCCGAAGCGATCACGTTGGTGAACAGCTCCAGTGGGAAGCCGAGGTGATACAGCACCGGCGCTGCGTAGAAGTCGAGGTTCGGATGCGCCCCGGTCTGGCGTTCCACCCGATGCGCCACCGCCTCAGACAGCAGGTACCAGCGGTTGTGCCGCTTGGCCAGCTCGGCCAGCAGCCCCTTCACGTGCGGCGTGCGGGGATCGCGGTCCTCGTACAGCCGGTGCCCGTAGCCCGGCACGCGTCCGGGTCGCGAGCTGTTGCTCGACATAATCTCCGACGTTGTCGACCGACCCGATGGCCACGAACATGCGCATGACGTCGTCCAGGCTGCCCGAGTGCAGCGGTCCTTTGAGTGACCCCAGCGCAGCGACGATGGCTGAGTAGAAGTCGGAGCGAGCGTCGATGACCAGGCGGGCCGTGTAGGTCGAAGAGGTCAGCTCGTGCTCGGCGTACAAGTTCATGAGCACGCCCAGCGCGCGGCAGTCCAGCGCGTCCGGCAGCCGGCCGGTGAGCAGGTACAGGTAGTTGGCCGCGTGCGACAGGTCAGGGTCCGTCGGCAGCGGCTCCAGTCCCTGGCCGATGCGGTGCTGCGCCGCCACGATCGTCGGCAGCTGCGCCACCAGCTTCTTGGCCTTCAGCTCGTGCGCCTCGCGCCCCGGCTCGTCCTGGTCGGGGTCTACGCAGGCCAGCATCGACACCGCCGTCCGCAGCGCCGCCATGGGGTGCGCGTACTCCGGCGTGATGCGCAGCAGGTCGAGGATCGCCTCCGGCACACCGCGGTAAGTCGCCAGCTCGTCGGCGAACGCCCGGCCTTCGTCCATCGTGGCCAGCCGGCCCTGCCACAGCAGGAACACCGTCTCCTCGAACGACAACCGCTCGGCGATGTCGTGGATGTTGTGGCCGCGATACAGCAGCTCCCCAGCCTGCTCGTCGATGTAGGCGATCCCGGACCGCAGCGGCACCAACCCGCCGGAGTCCTTCCCTGCCCGCGTGGCACGCATGAGAGGACTACTATACGGCTTGTGCCGGTGTTGGACAGCTTCGTCGACGTCGGCTCGGCCGAGTTCCGGGAGTACGCTGCCTTCAATCGTGGCCTGGTCGCCGAGCTGAACGAGCGGCTGGAGCAATTCAAGGCCGGCGGCGGCCCGCGGGCCGTGGAGCGCCACAAGAACCGCGGCAAGATGCTGGCGCGCGAGCGCGTGGCGCGCCTGGTCGATCCCGGCTCGAACTTCCTCGAGCTCAGCCCGCTTGCCGCTTGGGACATGTACGAAGGCGGGGCGCCCGCCGCCGGCATCGTCACCGGCGTAGGCCAAGTGGAGGGCCAGGAAGTCGTTATCGTCGCCAACGACGCCACCGTCAAGGGCGGCAGCTACCTGCCGATGACCGTCAAGAAGCACCTTCGCGCGCAGGAGATCGCCGAGCACAACCACTTGCCCTGCATCTACCTGGTAGATTCCGGCGGCGCGTTCCTACCGCTCCAGGCCGACGTCTTCCCGGACCGCGACCACTTCGGCCGCATCTTCTACAACCAGGCCCAGATGTCCGCCAAGGGCATCACCCAGATCGCCTCGGTCATGGGCTCCTGCACCGCCGGCGGCGCCTACGTGCCAGCTATGAGCGACGAGGCCATCATCGTCAAGGGCTACGGCACCATCTTCCTGGCTGGCCCGCCGCTGGTCAAGGCTGCGACCGGCGAAGAGGTGACCGCGCAGGAGTTGGGGGGCGCGGAGGTCCACACCCGCCTGTCTGGCGTGGCCGACCACTACGCCGTCAACGACGAGCACGCCCTGGCCATCGTCCGCTCCATCGTCCGCAACCTCAACCGGCACAAGACCGTCCCCTGGCAAACCCAGCCGCCCGAGGACCCGCGCTACGACCCGGAGGAGCTGTACGGCATCGTCCCGCCGGTCCTGTCCAAGAGCTACGAGGTCCGCGCGCTGCTGGCTCGCATCCTCGACGGCAGCCGGCTCGACGAGTTCAAGGCCGGCTACGGCCCCACGCTGGTCTGCGGCTGGGCGCACATTTTCGGTACGCCCGTGGGCATCCTGGCCAACAACGGCATCCTGTTCTCCGAGAGCGCCCTCAAGGCCACGCATTTCATTGAGCTGGCCTGCCGCCGTGGCGTGCCGTTGATCTTCTTCCAGAACGTGCCGGGCTACATGGTTGGTAAGAAGGTCGAGAACGAGGGCATCGCCAAGCACGGCGCCAAGATGGTCATGGCGGTGGCCAACGCCACCGTGCCCAAGCTGACCGTCATCGTCGGCGGCTCGTTTGGCGCCGGCAACTACGGCATGTGCGGCCGCGCCTACTCGCCCCGTTTCCTATGGACCTGGCCCAGCGCCCGGGTGAGCGTGATGGGCGCCCAGCAAGCCGCCAGCACCCTGCTTACCGTCCAGCTCGACGCCGGCGGCCAAATGACTCCCGAACAACAAGCAGCCTTCAAAACCCCCATCATCGACACCTACGAACGCGAAGGCTCCCCCTACTACTCCACCGCCCGCCTCTGGGACGACGGCCTGATCGACCCCGCCCAAACCCGCCAACACCTAGCCATGGCCCTCTCCGCCACCGCCAACGCCCCCCTCCCCCCCACCACCTTTGGCATCTTCCGGATGTAGTCCCCTCGCCCGTCGCAACGGGAGAGGGCTA
>DAIUFO010000080.1:0-12519 GCA_036844545.1 Chloroflexota bacterium | reverse complement strand
GGCCTCTACTGCCTGCTCGGCCAGCGCGGCCGAGCCGTTGTAGGTCCGGGCGGACTCGGCCCAGTAGCGCTGGACTTCCGCGGCGGCCAACAGGCTGATGCTCTGGCCGGCGTCGAGCGCGGCGTCACTGGCTGGCCGCAGGCTGCCGTTTCCCAGGCCGACGAGCAGCTTCACGTCCTCGGCGCCGGCGTAGCGCATGGTCTTGTCGACGGCAGCCAGCGCTTGGCGGACGGTGGCGCCAGGCTTGAATGCGTCAGCGGCGGTTTGCAGGCCAGCCTCCACGACTTCGGCGGCCTTGCGGATGACTGCCTGTTCCTCGCTCGCTTTGGCAGCGCGGAGCTGATCGAATGCCGCATCGCGGTGCTCCCAGTGGATTTCGGGCAGCTCTGAGCTGATGGCGTCCCACTCGGCGGCTGAGAGCTGGTTGCGCACGCCTACCAGGCCCACCTGCTTCTGGCCCAGGCCGCGTTCCATCAGCAGCCGGATGGCCTCGCGCGGCAGGCGCACGAAGGGCCGCACGTCCTCGATGGCCGTCAGCGTCTTGGCGGCCGGCACGTCGCGCGCGCCCACGCTGGCCAGCAGCGTTGGCTCACCCGAGCGCGGCACAAGCACGATGGCCGACCTCGCGCGTGGCAGGAAGTGGCTGGTGTAGGCCACGGCGCCGTAGCGCTGCGCGTCGCCGTACATGATCCAAGCGTCGTCGCCCGCCTCGGCAATGGCGGCTTGCACCTGCTTCAGATGGTCCTCGTAGAGGCTGGGCGGCAGAGCTTCCCGGTCCCAGTAAAGGCCACCGCGCTTGAGGACGGAATGCTGCGTTTGCACGCTACGACTTCCAGAACAGCCGGCGGGGCGTCAGTGTCAGGCAGCGCGGGCCGCTGGCTTCGATGACTACCGTGTCGCCCAGCATCATGTAGCCGGTCTCTGGGATGTACTGATTGGGGTGAATCACGAAGGTCATGTTCTCCTGGAGCACAGGACTGGAGTCCTCGGTCACGTCGTAGGGCACCACGCCGCCAAAACCCAGGCCGTGGCCGCGGGTGCGCATGTAAGGCTGGCGGCAGTACTCGGGATAGCCGGCAGCGCTGATCACGCCGTTCACCGCCTTGGCAATGTTAGCGCTCGACCGGCCCGGAACGGCCGCCTCGAAGCCCTTCGCCTGCGCCTCCAGCAGCAGGTCGAACTTCTGACGCTGCAGCTCGGTTGGCTCGCCCAAGATGTAGGTCCGGCACAGTTGGGCGAAGTGGCCCTGCCAGCAGGGGGTGATCTCGCCGATGATCACGTCGCCCGCCTCCAGCCGGCGCTCGGTCGGCGGCCGGATGGCGACGTTGTGCGCGCCAGCGCCGAGCAGCCCGAAGTTGTCCTCCGAGCCGGCGGCTTGCATGGCGGCTTCGATCTCGGCCGTCAGCTCGTACTCGCGCATGCCAACGCGCGCCGTGTCGCACAGCGCCTGGAAGCCGGTGTCGGCGATCTCCGCCGCCTTGGTGACGCGCTCCAGCTCCACGGGGGTGCGGGTCGCCCCGAAGCTCGGGATAAGCTTCTCACCATCCTGAAGCTCGGGGAGCTGCTCGAATAATCCCATGGGCATGACGTCCCGGCCCGAGAGCGCCGCTCGCGGAACGGCCTCGCGCTTAAGAGCCTGGCCCAGGTCCTCGACGGCGACTGCCTCATGCACGCCTGCTGCCTCACGCGCCCGGTCCACATCCCAGATGGGCGTGACCAGCAGCTTGGTAGGCCCGCCAGCGGGCACGATCAGCGCCACCGGCCCAATGCTTCGGAAATCCGTCAGGTAGAAGACCTGGTTCATGCGCAGCATGTTGTGCTGCCCGCTGTCGTACACGACCAGCGTGTCCAGGCCGTCCTCGCGCATCTTCCCTTGCACCAACGCTAGGCGCCGCTGCAAATCGTCTTTGACGTCTGTCATTGATCTCTCCTTAATATCAATCGTCCCCTCGCCCGCCGCAGCGGGAGAGGGCTAGGGTGAGGGAACCCCAGACAGCCTGAAGCACGTCCGGAGTCCGGGTAAGGACATCAAGATTGGAGAAGCGAACGACTTCAATGCCTTGCTGATTCAGGAACTCCGTGCGGCGTCGGTCGTAGGCGATTTTGTCGGGTGCCGCATGCTGGTCGCCATCGAGTTCGATGGCCAGGTTTGCTTCCCGGCAGTAGAAGTCCAGGATATATGGCCCTGCAGTCTCCTGGCGCCGGAACTTGACTTCGGCTTGGCTGCTTCGCAGGTGCCGCCAGAGGAGCCGTTCGGCGTCCGTTTGCGTGCGGCGTAACTCGCGGCGACGTGCTACTACCGCTTCTGGAGCTGGTTTCATAGGCCGGGTTCCCTCACCCTAGCCCTCTCCCGCCGTGGCGGGAGAGGGGACTTTTGATTGGCGGCGCTGGCTGGTGGCTGATTCATCTATCGTCCCGTCGCGAATCACTACGCCGTAGTCACGTGCCGCGCTTTCGAGGCTGACGTAGCCTTCGATGACGTCGTTGAGGACGGCGGCGGGGTCTCGCTCGAAGGGGTTGCCCCAGCCACCGCCGGCGGCGGTTTGGACGGCGACGCGGGTGCCGGCCGGGACCCACTGGCGGAAGGCGATGGCTTCCTTGAGGGCCGGCTCGTCGGGGCGCTGCATCTGATTGCCGGCCTTCCGCCCGGACTTGCCGCCCCACAAGCCCCAGGGCGGCTCGATGGTGCGGCCAGCGTTGCTCAGGTTCCAGCGGCCTTCCACCAGGTTCTGCGCAATTGTCTCCATGCCGAGGCCGCCGCGGTACTTGCCAGGGCCGCCAGAGTCGGAGCGCAGGGCGCGGCGCTCGATGAGCACCGGCGTCTTCAGCTCGATGGCTTCGACCGGAGCGTTGCGGACGTCGCCCTGGCAGACCGACACCGACGCGTCCTCGCCATCCTCCCAGGGGCGGCCGCCCCAGCCGCCGCCCTCGATCGTCTGGAGCACGAAGTTGCGGCGTTTGGCCTCGTCGTAGCCGAAGAAGGCCAGCGCGCCCCCTAAGGTGCCCAGGTGCGCCGCCGGCATCTGGTCCGGCAGCGCCGGACTGAGCGCCTTGAGGACCATGTCGACAACTGTCGGCAGGATCAGGCTCCAGCCTGCCATCGGCGCCGGGTAGCGGGCCATCATGATGTTGCCTTCCTGGATGTCGACTTCCAGGGCGCGGAAGGAGCCCTCATTGACCGGCTCCAGCGGGCCGGTGATGCCCTTGTAGGCGATGTAGGCGCCGGCCAAGGTGCGCGAGTTGATGGCGCCAGGCACCGCCAGCGAGCACTTGGTGAAATCGATGGTCATGTCGCTGCCGTGGACGATCACTCGCACGTGCAGCGGGATGGGCGTGTCGCGGTCGACGAAGTCGTGGTCGAACGTGGCCGATGCCTCGTACTCCCCGTCGGCGATGCGCTCGACGATGGCCCGGCACTTGACCTCGGTCTCGTCGAAGATGCGCTCGATACCGGACAGCAGCGTCTCGCGGCCGTAGCGCGCGAACAGCTCCTCCAGGCGCCGCTCGGCCAGCTTGCAGGCAGCCATTTGGGAGCGGAGATCGCCCATGGACGACTCCGGGAAACGGATGTTGTCGCTGATGACCTTGAGAATCTTGGCATCGGGCACCCCAGCCTCGTACAGCTTGATCTGGTCGAGCTGCAGGCCCTCCATCCAGGGGTCGTTGACCAGGCCCATAGCGCCGAAGCCGGTGCTCATGCCGCCCACGTCCACCCAATGGGCGCGGACGATGCAGAAGCCCAGCAACTCGCCCTCGAAGAAGAAGGGCGTGTAGACGCAGACGTTGTTCAGGTGCTGCCCGGCCACGCGCTGGTGGTTGGTGATGAGCACGTCGCCCGGGGCGAAGCCGTCCCGCCCGTGCTGCGCCACCGCGTCCTTGATGACCACGCCCAGGTCGGCGACGAAGTGGGAGACGCCGCCGATGTTCTGCGAGATGAGACGGCCTTCGACGTCGAGGAGGGCGCAGCAGTAGTCCTGAACCTCGTAGATCATCATGTTGTAACTCGTGCGTTGGAGGTCGACGGACATCTCGTTGGCGATGGCTGGCAGCGCGTTGCGCAGCACTTCCAACGTCACTGGATCGAGGACGATCTGCCGGCCCGCGGCCGGGACACCCTCACCCTGGCCCTCTCCCGCAAGCGGGCGAGGGGAAGACGCGTGTTCCACCGCCACTAATCAGCTCCCATTTCAATAATCATCTCGCCGGTGTTGGCCATCCGCAGCCGGTCGCCGGCGAACAGCAGGGTGGTTGAAGCGTACTCCCAAATCACTGCCGGGCCGGTCACTTCCTGGCCTGACGCGAGGAGGTCGCGGTCGTAGATGGGACAGGTGACCGGGTGCTCGGGATCGTCCAGGACGATCTCGCGATGGGTGACGGGCGGCGGTTGATGGCGTGGGGTTCCCTCACCCTCGCCCTCTCCCGTTGCGACGGGCGAGGGGAAGCTGGGAAGACTTGGAAAGTGTGGGCGTGCGCGGCGGCCTAGGGCGGTTAGGCGGACGTTGACTACTTCCACGGGCTCGTTGGCGGCGGCGTGGCCGTAGCGGCGGTCGTGGATGTCGTCGAAGGCGGCGCGGATGCGCTCGCGGTCCAAGCTCTCGATGGGCGTGGGGATGGAGAACTCCTGGCCGACGTAGCGCACGTCAAGGAAGCGGTTGAACGTCATGGCGTCTGGGGCTACGCCCTCGTTGGCCAGCAGCGTACGGCCCTCGTCGATCATCGATCCGAAGATGCGCTCGATCTCGCCGAAGTCGGTCTCCAGCAGGGGCTTGTAGTAGGTGCGCACGTAGTCGTGCCGCAGGTCCGCCAGCAGCATGCCCAGCGCGGAGAAGTGGCCCGGCACGCGCGGGATCACCAGGCGCGGGATGTGCAGCTCGCGCGCGATCATGCCGCCGTGAACCGGCCCCGCGCCGCCGAAAACCACGAGCGCGAAGTCGCGCGGGTCGTAGCCGCGCTCCACCGACACGGCGCGCACCGCCAGTGACATCTCGGCGACGGCGATCTTGATGATGCCCAACGCGGCATCTTCCACGCTCAGGTGCAGAGGCTCGGCGACCTTAGCGGCAATGCCTTGGCGGGCGGCGTCCACGTTCAGCGGCATCTCGCCGCCCAGGAAGCGGCTGGAGCTGATGCGGCCCAGCACCACGTTGGCATCGGTCACCGTCGGCTCGGCGCCGCCCTGGCCGTAGCAGATCGGCCCAGGGTGGCCGCCGGCGCTGCGGGGCCCGACCTTGAGCGCGCCCACTTCATCGATCCAGGCGATGCTGCCGCCGCCGGCGCCGACCTCCACGATGTCGACCACCGGCAGCATGACGGGCTGGCCGCTGGCGGCTCCGCCGATGAAATAGCCCTGGGCGATGTCGGGCTGGTTGTTCCGGACCAGGCTGCACTTGGCAGTGGTGCCGCCCATGTCGAATGCGATGACGTTGTGGATGCCCAGCTCGCGACCGACCTCGGCGGCGGCGATGATGCCGCCCACGGGGCCGGATTCCATCATGGCCACCGGGATCTTCTTGGCGGTGTCCGGCGACATGATGCCGCCGTTGGACTGCATGATGTGCAGCTGGCCGTTGAAGCCCATCGAGCCCAGTAGGTCCTCGAGCTGCTGCAGGTAGCGGCTCACACGCGGGCCGATGTAGGCGTTCAGGACTGTTGTGGAGGTGCGCTCGTACTCGCGGTACTCGCGCACGATGTCGGACGACAGCGAGATGTGGAGCGGTGGCTCGGCGCCGTCGGGTGGCGCGGGCATCCTGCCCGCTTGCAGGCTGGAAGCCTGCGCTACCGAGTGCAGCACCTCGCCCATGCGCTGTTCGTGCTCCGGGTTGGCCCAGGAGTGCAGGAAACAGACGGCGGCCGCCTCGCAGCCGTCCATCTGTGCCGCGACCTCGCTGGCCTGAGCCGCGTCGAACGCGGTTAGGACCTCGCCGGCGGCGTTCAGCCGCTCGGCGATCTCGAACGTGAGGTGGCGCGGCACTAAGGGCACCGGGCGCTTGAAGAACAGGTTGTAGGACTCGGGCCGGTTGCCGCGACCAATCTTGTACACGTCGCGCATGCCCTGCGTAACGAACAGCGCCGTCTTGGCGCCGGTGCGTTCGATGGCGGTGTTGATGGCGATGGTCGAGCCGTGAACGAAGCTGTGGGCATCGGCAAACGTCAGCCCACTCTTGGATAGGGTCTCCCGAATGCCGACGGCGAGGTCGTAGGGCGTGGTCGAGCTCTTGGCGTGGTGGATGGCGCCCGAAGCTTGATCGAAAGCGATCAGGTCGGTGAACGTGCCGCCGATATCGAGGGCGATGGTCAGCATGTCAGCGCGGTTATCTCCTCTTCCGAATAGCCCAATTCCCGCGGCGGCTGGGGATGGGTATCATGGCGAGCGTCCAGATAGTATGAGCGACATCTTCACGGCCCCTGGCGGCCTGCGCTTCGGCATTTTCGACTGGCTGGACGACAACCGCGGCGACCCAGCCGGCAACCTTGAGCTGCGACTGGCCATGCTGGACTACGCCGACCAGCACGGCTTCTTCGCCTATCACCTGGCCGAGCACCATGGTACGCCGCTGTCGACCATCGCCTCGCCCAACCTGTTCTTCATGCTGCTGGCGCAGCGGACCAAGCGGCTGCGCTTCGGTCCCATGGTCTACCTGCTGCCGATGTACCACCCGGTGCGGCTGATCGAGGAGATCGCGGTCTTGGACGAGCTCAGCGGCGGCCGCCTGGAGCTGGGTGTCGGCCGCAACGCCTCGCCGTATGAGGCCGAGCTGTATGGCGTGGACATGGCCACCTCGCGGGCGACGGCTCGCGAGGCGCTGGCGATCGTGACCCAGGGCCTGGAGACTGGCGAGGTGAACTTCGAAGGCGAGCATTTCCAGCTGACGGGGGTCAAGCTCCGCCGGCGTTCGCGGCAGCGCCCATACCCGCCGCTATGGTGGCCGACGGTCAACCTGGAAACAATCCCCTGGATCGCCGAGAACAACTTCAGCATCTTCCTGCAGTCGCTGTTCATCTCTATGGAAACGCTGGGCGGGCACATCAGCGAGTACCGCCGTATCCTGGCCGAGAGTGCCGGCAAGCCAGGTCGTATCAACGGCCACGAGCCGCACCCGAACTTCGGCTTCACGATCCAGGTCCATGTGGCCGACACCGATGAGCAAGCGCGGCGTGCGGCTAAGGAGGCCCACACGGTCTTCCACGAGAACTTCACCTACCTGTGGGTGCAGCATGGCGACGCCGCGCGCCACGCCGCGCGAGCCGACTTCGATACCTACGTGAACCAGGGCCTGCTGGTCTACGGCTCACCAGAGGCCGTCCGCGCCAAGCTCCAGGAGTACGTCGACATGACCGGCGCCAACTACCTGGGCTGCACCTTCGCCTTCGGCAACCTCCAGCGCGAGCAGGTGCTGCGCTCGATCCACCTCTTCCGCGAGCAGGTGATGCCCAAGCTACGGCGCTAGAGGCCCTTCCATTCAGGCGTGCGTTTCTCCAGGAACGCCGCCACACCCTCGTTCTTGTCCTCGCTGTCCATCAGCCGGGCGAAGCACTCCGCCTCGAAGTCGAGCCCCTGGGAGAGCGACCCCTCGAAGCCGGCATTGATCGCCTCTTTAGCCAGCTTCACGGCCAGCGGTCCACGGCTGATGATCTTGCCGGCGATGGCTCGACATTCGGGCAGCAGCTGATCCGCGGGCACCACCTTCTCCACCAGCCCGCAGCGCTCGGCTTCCTCCGCCGCGACCGCCTCCGCGCCGAAGATCATCAGCTTGGCCCGGCCGCCGCCGACCAGGCGCGCCAAACGCTGTGTCCCGCCACCGCCCGGGATGATGCCCAGGCCGGTTTCGGGCAGCCCCAGCCGCGCATGGGGCACGGCGATGCGGATGTCGCAGCACAGCGCCAGCTCCAAGCCGCCGCCCAGCGCATGGCCGTTGATCGCCGCTAGTAGGGGCTTGACATAACTGGCGACATAATCCCACCACGGACGGTTGCGGTTCTGCCGCTCCACGCCTGTGCCGTAGCGCAGAGGGGGGAACTCGGTGATGTCCGCGCCGGCCACGAAGATCTTTTCGCCGGCGCCGGTGAGAATCACGACGCGCACGACATCGTTGCCGGCGAGCTGGTCCAGCGCCTCACGGATCTCGACGCGGATGGCCCAGGAGATAGCGTTCACGGGCGGGTTGTCGATGGTGACGGTGGCGACCTGGCCGTCGATGTCCGTGCGGACGTGCTCCATGCAGCCAATGATATGGTGAGGAATAGGACCATCAGGCTGGAGCACGGCGCGACCCCAGCCTGCCGCCGATGGGCGCCCGCTTCCGGCTGAAGGCTGGCTTCGATGCCTCAGGCTACAGCGCTAGGGCACAACTTGTCATAACCGCGATGCAGCATTACGGCCTGATCCTGGCCGACAACGGCTCGGACTGGTTCTTTCAGGGCACCCAGGACGAGCGCTGGGACGACCAGCTGCTGGACGAGCTCAAACGCCTCCCGGCGGCGCAGTTCGAGGCCGTGGACGAGTCGTCGCTCATGGCCAGTCCGGACTCCGCGGCTGTGAAACCGCCGGCTTCTTAGCGGAAGGCGCTCTTCAGTTTCGCCAGGTCGTCGTTCGAACGTTTGGCAGCCTTAAGCTGGGGGCTGCTGCCAGGCGCGAAGTGGCGGCCCGACAGCAGCCGGCATATCTCTTCCGGCGGGCCTTCGACGACCAGTGCCGCGCCCGCGTCGGCGCCGGCCTGGAGCCGCGGTCGATCTCCTGATAGGTCCAGCAGATAAGTGTGCGAGGTGCCGCCCAGGTTAAACTGCACTTTGTTGTCGCGAAAGTCGGCAGCGCGCTGGGGGTCGATGGGCAGGTTCAAGGTGTGCATCCAACCCGCCAGGATGTCCACGGCCTCCGGGCAGAACTGGGCCTTGCGGTCCCGCGCCACGTAAACGTCCCAGGTATGCGAGGTCATCTCCCACAGCCGCGCCAGCTGGTAGACGTACAGCGGCTGCTTGCCCTTGAAGCCCTCCACCTCGGTGAGCCCGGCCTCGTCGGGGATCGAGCGTTCAGCGGTCAGGTATTCACCGACGGCCTTGAGATATTCGGACAGCATGTTCCCGGGGCCCAGCGAGTCGAACAAGCCCCATACGGCCTGCTGCGCCTCGCGGGTGAGGGGCGGAGCGCCGTTCACCCAGGCGTCGAGCCGCATCTTGCCGATGCGCGAGCCCGATCCCACGTGCGACACCGCCTGGTAGACGGCCCAATCGGAGCAGTAGGACTGCTCCTCCCAGCCGCCCGCGTCGAGCTGGCGCAGGTAGGCGTTGAGGCGCTCGAACTCCCGCAGCTCGACGGCTTTGATGGCAGGATAGGGGTTGGCGACGCTCATGAGTGCGAGGATACAGCAGTTGGAAGGTCGCCGAGCGTGAATGAAAACGTGGCGCCACGTTCAACCTCGCCTTCAGCCCAAACGCGCCCGCCGTGGCGATGGATGATGCGCTGGACGGTGGCGAGGCCGATGCCGGTGCCTTCGAACTCGGTCATGCCGTGAAGGCGCTGGAAGGGCCCGAACAGCTTGTCCTGGTAAGCCATGTCGAAACCCGCGCCGTCATCTCGCACGAAGAAGACACGGTCTTCCCCAACCTTAGTGGCGCCAAACTCGATGTTGGCGGCGTCGTGTTTGGCCGTGAATTTCCAAGCGTTGCGCAAGAGGTTCTCCAGGACCACCCGCAGCAGCCGTTGATCGCCCCGCACCTTCAGCTCGGGAGCGATGGCGACGGTGACGTTACGCTCCGGAGAGTTCTCCCGCAGTCCCGCCACGATCGCCCTGGCGAGACCGCTGAGGTCTACCGGCGAGCGTGTGAGCGGCGTGCGCGTCACGCGTGACAGGCCAAGCAGGCCGTCGATCAAATCCGCCATCCGCTGGCTGGCCATGCGGACGCGCTGGAGGTAGTCGAGTCCTTCGGTGTCCAGCCGATCGCCATAGTCTTCCGTCAGCACTTGGCAGAAGCCGTCCATACTGCGCAGCGGAGCCCGCAGGTCGTGTGAGACGGAGTAGCTGAACGCCTCCAGCTCGTCGTTGGCCGCCTGAAGCTCGGCAGTGCGCTCGATCACGCGTTGCTCCAGCTCCTCCGACAGCTTGCGGAACCGTTCCTCGGAGGCGGCCAGCGCTTCGGCGCGGTCTTTCAGCGCGGCATGCGCGTTGGCGTTCTCCAGGATGACGGCGGCATAGCCGGCCATGGCCTCGGCCAGCCGCAGCTGGGACGGGGTGATGGTGACGTTGCTGCGCCAGCCGAGGTGCAGTGCACCACGCAGCCCGCGCCGGCCGATGCAAGGCGCAGCCAAAGCGGTGCGGCCACCCTCCTGCGCGTGAAAGCGTGAGAAGTCTTCCTTTTCCTCCAGGTGCTCCAGCACGATGGCATGGCCTGCCGCCAGCGCCTGGGCGGTTGGCCCGTTGCCGCGGCCGCGAGTCGCTCCCTCAAACGTCGAGCTTCCGGAGCCACCGTGCCACACACGCCGCTGGCCCTCCTCGACCAACGCGACACTGGCGTAATCGGCCCCCAGCAGCGCGCGTCCCTCGCTGCAGATCAAGGCGATGGCGCGGTCCGGATCGGGCTCGGCCGCTCCTTGCCGCACCAGCTCCGCCAGAGCCTCGGCCTCCAGACGCCGCCGCTCCGAGTCGGCGTGCGATTTGGCGTTGTCGATGACGGCGGCGCCGTAGCCGGCCAGTACTTCGGCCACGCGGATCTGCTCGCCGGAGGGCGATACGTCCGACCGCCAGCCGAGCACCAGCGCTCCGAGATGGCGGCCGCTGTACGTGAGCGGCGTTGCCACGACCACCACCGCCCCTTCCGACGATCGGACCGATCCGGCCTCCGCGTCAGAGTTCTTGGCGGCCGCGTCAGTTGCGGACGTGCGGGTGATGATGGTGTGCCCGGCGTCCATGGCCTCGCTGGCAGCGCCGGTTCGGCGAGTCGAGGGTCGCGACCGCCAGGCGTCGCCGCGGTTGCCCCACATGCCGGCCCACTGGAGCAAGCCGGTCTCCGTCACCAGCCTAACGCCGGCGTAGTCGGCGCTGGTCAGGCGGGTGGCATGTTGACATATCAATTCGATGACACGCCCGGTGTTGTGCTCCGCCGAGCCTTCCCGAACGAGCTCCGCCAACGCTTGGGCCTCCGCTCGCCGCCGTTCCGACTCGCTGTGCGAGCGTGAGTTGTCGAGCACGACCGACACGTAGTCACGCAAGGCTTCACCAAGCTCACGCTGCTCGGGCGTGACGTCGACGAGGCTGCGCCAGGCAAACAGCAGGCTGCCGAAGGCGCCGGCGGGGCTCCACAGCGGAACGGCCATGGCGGTCTCGGCCTTCTCGGCGTCCATCAGCTGGCCATTGAGGACACCATCCCCGGCTCCGTCGCGTCGATACACGACAGTGCGCTCCTCGGCGATGGCGAACACGGAAGGACCGCGCCCCAAGGCGCGCGCCTGGTTGGTCGCCACATCGGTGTGGTTGCCAGAGAGACCAAGCCAAGCGAAGCCGCCGCCGGCGACACGAGCAAGCACCGCCACCAAGTCGGCCCCAACAAGCTCGCGCGCCCGCTGGCAAGCGAGAGCGACGAACGCCTGCCCGTCGCTGTCAGCTCGGTCCTGGCGCAGCAACGCCAGCAGCACGTCGGCCTGCGCCCTACGAGCAGCGTCGCTGTCAACGGCCATCGTTGACCGTATTCTATGCAGCCTCGGCAAGCGACCTCTTCCCCGGCCGCGGATTACCTATTCGTATAATCAGCGTTAAGCGAATACGAGCCGTGAGAGGCGGCGCCGGCGTCTCGGCGGCAGCGTCACCTTTTCGGCTTAGCCCGCCGCCGTGGGCGGTTGTACGCGGCCGGGCGGCATCTCCACCGGCCCTCCATCTGCACTACGGCGAAAAAGTCAACGGCGCCTGGCGCGATCCCACCTACAGCCCCGGCGGCTATTCCAGCTCTGGAGGTTCGGCGCCGATGCCCTCGCCACTGCCGGCGCTGCCCAACCCCAGCGCCCTAGCCGGGCACGTTGGCCTGGGCGGCCGCCGCCCCGCCCATCGGCATCCTGGCGGTCCTGTTCGCCGTCGCCTACGACGAGGCGTCCTAAAGTGAGGTTGGCGCTTCCCGATCCGGCCCTCAGCGTTGTGCTGGCGCTCGGACTGCTAGGCTTGGCCGCCGTGATCGAGCCTTCCGCCGCCGAGCCAGACCGCGCGAACCCGACCCCTCCACCGAGTGGTAAGGTTGCCGTAATGGAGTACATCGTCGCGGACGTGGAGAGCGGCAATATCGTAGGCGGGTACTACTCCGAAGAAGCCGCCCTCGAAGACGTGCTGGCGACCATCGAGGCGGTGGGCGAAGCGCGGATCGACAGCCTTTCCCTGGCCTGCGATAGCGGCTTCATCGCCATGGGCAAAGACCTGGTGGCCCTAGCCCGTCGCCGCGGCGGCCAGAGAAAGAGCGCCTAGCCCCAATACCGTTTACTTAAGAGCCACCTAGTGTAGGTCGTCACAAATAGGCTGAGTTATTCGTTCTAATAAGCAGCCA